>NZ_JBRCEP010000093.1:0-30267 GCF_053491055.1 Gloeomargarita sp. | reverse complement strand
GTACTTGTGGCGTCATCATTTGGGATTGCTGTATCTGGGGGTTCGTCGCCTTGCCATAGGTTCACCTGAGTCATGCAATGAACGGCGCTGATGGGAGATGGGAAATCGGTGTTGACTGTTGATGGCATCGCGAGCATCGTCAGGGTTGCCTATCTTCATCGTTTTGCTCATCCTATCTAGATTCAGCACTGCCAGGCAATGAAAAGTCAATGGCGCCAGTAGGGTTGAACTCTGCAACAAAAGTTTATAAATTTGCGTCAGGCCACATGCTTAATGAGAAAACTTTTTGTTATATAGTCGTTTCACAAGAAAATGCAACACTTTGAGGCACTGGTCATGGCTGTATCCCCTTCCAGGACAGGGTTTGCAGGTAAAGGCGAATGTTGCAAACTTGTTTGAAATGACTATAAATAAGAATTCAGCGCCTCAATGACAAGGCTTTGTAGCATGAGGCGAGATGCACATTTTGGCACAAATCCTCAAAATCTTAAGATTCAACGCTTCTGAAATGGTGCTATAGCTAAGCATACAAAGGTTGACATGCTATGGGCGCTGGGCGTATCCCCACAATGGCGTAGCCATGAATCTTAAGGCGACAACCTTAACCTACCTAGCTATAGCTCTAGGGGCATTTACTCGTATTGCCCAAATTGCTCCCAATTCCATTTTGCGTGATGCACCGGCAATTCTCCCACTTTTTAGGACGTTTCAGTTGACCGATTACCAATTTACGGGCCGGGGGACAGTCCCAAAAAAGCCACAATTTCCTGCCAAATCAGGGGCAAATCACGTTTCAAACTGTGGTCATCTGCCACCGGAACTAAGCGCACCCAGGGACGGGATTGGGCATAAGTTTCGCTGGCGCTTAAGGGAATCACTTCATCGTGTTGCCCGTGAAGGATGAGGGTGGGTACGGGCCGCCGGAGTCGTGTCTCATCATAGCGTTCTAAATCTAGGAGAAATTCGTAGTGCAGGGGTAATTCCTTGCCCTCGCCGTAGTGATAGACCGGAATCGTGCCCTGTTGTTGCCACTGCTGCAGTTGCTCGGCGCTGGTGCGTTGCCGCCAATAGGTCAGCATCCCAAAGGCGGGCGCCAGTAATACCAAGTGGCTGATTTGCGGGTGGTCTTCCACCAGGAACGCTGCCGTGAGGCCGCCCAAACTAGAGCCGATCAAGACGGTGGGGGTGGCTGATAAAAGCCGGCGAACCTGGTGAATTTGCCGGGTGAGGGTGAGGTGGGTAAAATCCCCCTGGTTCAAGTCGGGAATCTCAACGGGAATGCCCAATTGACCGAATTGTTGCTGTAAATAGAGGGCTTTGCCCGAAGCGGGGCTAGAAGCCAGGCCGTGTAGGTAGATAACCGTAAACGCAGCCATCAGGACGCCGATGTCACAGGGGTCTCCACCAACCGCTCCAACTCCGCTAAGGCCACCGTCGGTTGCCGGTTAAACAGAACCATCGTGGTGGTGAGATTTTCTGTGAACCCCAACCGCTCGTAAAACCTCTGTTGGCTGCTGGTCATCAGGTAAACCCGCTCCACCGCCTGCACGCTTGGATGCGCTAACACCGTTTTGATCAAAGTACGCCCCAAACCCCGCCCCCGATATTCCGGGTGAATCACCACATCCCACAACACTGCCCGATAGACCCGATCCGAAGTCGCCCGCGCAAAACCAATTAGACGTTCCCCATCCCAGGCCGTCACCACCGGGTCACTGTGCTGGATGGCCGTTGCCAGGTCGCTCGCCGTGCGATGCTGCGCCCAAAACGCCCCAATATCGAACAAATGCTGCAACTGGTCAATGTCCACCCGCTGGCGGTCGGTGCTAAAGCAAATACCCATAGGCAGCCGCTTATTTTCCCCCTCCTCCCTACGCCCCCTGCTTTTTACCACTTTAGCCTAAATTCCCAGCCCATGCCCAGCCGTAAAAAAAGGAGGGTCACCCCTCCCTGGCATGCCAGCCATGAGCCTAACCGCCTTAGAATTCCATCTGGGCTTGTACCTTCTCCCACTGGCGTTTTTTGAGCACCAGCATCACCTGGGCAAAGGCCACCGTTGCCAAGAAGGCCATCAGCCACTTCAGACGCGTCGGACTTTGCAGGACGATTTCCCCATGCGCCTGCCCAAATCCACCCACATTGGGGTTGTTGGTCAGGGGGGCATCGGCGGCCACGGTATCTCCCACCGCCACCACCAGGCGCGGCCCCGGCGGAATCGTCTCCACCACCGCTTCCCCCGTCGTCGGTTGAATCGTCACTTGGTAGCCGCCTTCTGCCTGCGGGGTAATTGCCGTGATGGTGCCCGCCACCGGCGCGGTAAACACCGTGTTATTGCTCTTTTCCCCGGTGGGGTAGATTTGCCCCCGCCCGCGATTGCCGCCTAGATAGACCGGGTACTTCAAGAAATGTACATCCTTGTTGGTGGCCGGGTCCGGCGCCAAGATGGGAAACACAATTTCCTGGTACTGGTCCCCTGGCAACGGCCCCACCAACAGAATGTTTTCCTTGTCCTCGCTGTAGGGTTGGTAGTAAATGCCCTCAGTTTTTTCTTTCAGTTCCGGCGGGATGCGGTCTTCCGGCGCCAGGGTAAAGCCCTTGGGCAAAATGAGCACCGCCCCCACATTCAACGGCCCGGTACTGCCATCGGCATAGACCTGCTGGAGACCGGGTTCGTAGGGAATACGCACCTTGGCTTCAAACACCTGGTTGGGCAAAACCGCCTGCGGCAGCTCCAACTGCACCGGTTTTTGGGCGAGATGGCAATTGGCGCAGACAATCCGCCCGGTTGCCTCCCGCGGATTTTCGTAGGCCTGTTGCGCCCAGAAGGGATAGGCGTAGGCAGGCTGCATCAGTCCCAGCCACACCACCATCCCCAGACACACCAGAACCAGCCGACCCAGCACCACATGCAGATTGTTCATGGGAATCCCTCATCAGCAGCAAAACATTAGGTCCACCAAGGCTTTTGGCCGGTGCGAAAATCCGTTTCTTTCCAGGGAGTCAAGAGAATTCTGCGGTCTTCGGTGACCTGGGCTTTCACCAAGGCCAACGACAGCGGCGCCGGCCCCCGCACCACCTTGCCGGTTTTATCGTACTGGGAACCGTGACAGGGGCAAATAAATTTGTTTTCGCTGGGGTTCCAGGGCACCACGCACCCCAAATGGGTACACACCGCATTCAAACCGTACTCGGCAATCTGGGCGTCTTCCGTGACCACCAGGTAGGTGGGGTCCCCTTTCGGGCCTTGCACTAGCGAACGGTCGCCAGGAGGATGGGTTTTCAGATACTCATCCACGTTGATGTCATTCCCCAGGGCGTCTTTGGCAAGCACCCCGTCCCCAGCCGCACCCCCGGCACCGGCAGGGATAAAAAAGCTGACAAAGGGATACAGCGCAGCCAAGGCAGTGGCGCTCAACCCCCCGGTCATGATCAGGTTCATGAATTGGCGGCGCCCCATATCGGGCACATCAGCATTGCTAGAGACGGAAGCCATGACAGCCATCCTGAAAAACTACGTTTGGATACACATTTTTTTTCATTGACATTCCTACCGCCTAAAGACGGGGGATGCTTACGCAGTCCACCAACAGACGCGTAAAGGCGTTGTCAAGACGCCCCAAGACGGTTCCTTGCCACCACGTCTCAAGGTTCCGCCTACTTAACTCTAGCACCGTCCGGGTCTTTCACCGGGGTAGGTGATTGTTTCGTCACCAAAACAACTATAGCATTGGCAGGGGACTCCAGTTGCTCAAGGACTACGTCCCGCTCACGCGAGCGGCCTTTGCCCCCCCGTCGCACGGCGCTACCAAGCAAACCCGATGTGTATCACCGCCGGGGCATCCCTGGCCGCCTACTGCCCCACACCAGCGCCCCGCTGACCAACCCCAGGGCAAAGGCCAGGGTCAGCACCCAACCTACCGGCAGGGGCACCGACTGCCACAACAACCACCGCAGGCGAACCAACGTCGCATTCTGCACCGAAAAGAGGGCGGTAAACAGGAGTCCCAGCGCCAGGACAACCGATAAAATTAGAGTGGTCACGTTCGCAAATGCCGATAAACAGGCGGTTTACCCCGCCCCATGTTTGGCTTGAAATGCCCGAACCCCATGGGGTATAGCTTGATCATAGCCCTAGCCGGATTCGCTCCCGCAACGCTCGTAGGTTACCTATGTGGTTCCTGTTGCCCATCTTGGCCCAAGCATCTCCCCCGCTGGTGCGACGGACGGTGTTTCAGCCGCAACCTGTGCGGCCATTGCCGGGGGCGTTGGATGATGTTTTGATGTTTCACAGCAACAGCCCGGAGGTGGTGCAGCAGGAGGGCATTTTGCTTTCGACTTTTCCCCCCCAGGGCAAACGCACCCCCCAGGCCCATTTGAATTTGCCGTTGCAGGGACCCTTTACCCTGTTGGCCCACCATATCTTTCGCACCAACGACCCGGAGAATACCCCGACGTTGGTGTTGGGGTTTCTGGTCCACAATCCCACCAAGGACTACGTGCGGCTCCAGGTGACGCAGGCGGCCAGTTTTTTGAGTACGCCGGAGGCGCCGTTTGTGCCTTTGCCCTCCTATTTGGACAATCCCCGTGGGCATGTGTTTTCCGGGCCGGGGAGCCGGGCGATGAATGTGGTGTTGCGCGGCGGCAGGCAGCGGAATTGGCCTTCCCAGGTCGTCCTCGAGCCGGGGGAATATCGGTTGTTGGCGAATTTGCCGATCCCCGCGCCGCGGTTGCCCCGCACGGTGGCGTCCCGGTTGCCCCTGCCCCCGGAGATGGGGTTGGCCCAGGGGATGGTGCTGGCGTTGCAACAGCCGATGCTGGCCCAGGGGGAGGTGGAGGTGCTACCAGAACCAAATCTTTATCCCTCCTCGAATGGCCGCTCCACCTTTGCCCGTTTGACCAGTGATGGGCCGGTGTATGTGGCGAGTCTGGCCTTGTATGCCACCCGCACCTGGGATGGGCGGGAACAGATGCCGACGCTGCCGGATTGGGTGCGGTTGCTGGAGCAGGGCAATTTGGCCGGCCCGCGGGATATCCCCCCCACGCCCCTGGAAGCCACCCAGGTGGCCCGGTTTTTCTATGGCCGGGTGGCGGGGGTGGCCAAGGGTTCCCAGTGGTCGGCGCGGCTGACCGATGGCGCTGCCGGAATTGCTTCGGCCCAGCCCGACCTGTTGACGATTCCGCCGCCGGGGCAGGCCTTTTCCTACGGTTTGAGTACGCTGCATCGGGGGACGTTCGGGACAGGGCAGGTGCAGAGCGCGCCCTTGCTGGTGCGTTACCCGGATACGGCCTACCTGGCGCATGGCAATTATGGGGTACACTACGACCTGCAATTGCCGCTGTACAACCCCAGCCCGGTGCCGCAGACGGTGGCCATTTCCCTGCAATGTCCCCTCAAGGACGACGTAAACCGGGGGGGGTTGCAGTTTTTGGTGCCGCCAGAGCCGCGGGTGTTTTTCCGGGGTACGATTCGCCTGCGCTATACGGCGGACGATGGGACGCCCCAGGTGCGCTATGTCCACCTGGTGAAATACCGGGGACAACAGGGAGAACCCTTGGTGACCTTGACCTTGGAACCCCAGGGGCAGCGGTTGGTGGCGGTGGATTATCTCTACCCGCCGGATGCCACGCCGCCCCAGGTGTTGACGGTGCAGACCTTGACCTCCACCCTGGCGCAAGCCCCCCGCCTGCAAACGGGGGGCACACGTCCCGGCAACAGGGGTGCCTCTCATCGCAGTGGTGCTGATGGCTTGCGTGGCGCAGCCCCCAAATCCTGAACCCTGTTTGGCGCTTGGGCATGGTTTCGGCAGCAAGAACCGAGCTGCCAACTACCCCTGGCTGGGGGGAAGTGACACCTGGGGCGATGCCGGAGTTGGCCGGCCAACCCGGTATGAATCGTCGTTCGCGCCAGCGGGCCGCAGGCCTTGGCAGGAAAAAAAGCCGCAACCTGAGCAGAAACTCCCTGCTGTATGGGTCTTGTGGAGCGGTTATGATTGATTCAGGATGCAGGATGGAGGGAACGCCCTGAGTCATTCTTCCGGCGGCGGTTTCTGTGGCTCCCAACGGTGAAGCGGCGACCCGCTATGTCTTTGTCACAGGCGGGGTGGTCTCGAGCATTGGCAAGGGAATTGTGGCGGCCAGTTTGGGGCGGCTGCTCAAATCCCGCGGCTATCAGGTGGCCATTTTGAAACTCGACCCCTACATCAACATAGATGCGGGCACCATGAACCCCTTTCAGCATGGGGAAGTCTTTGTCACCGCCGACGGAGCGGAGACGGATTTGGATTTGGGCCATTACGAACGCTTTACGGATACGCCGGTGTCCCGTTTGAACAATGTCACGACGGGTTCAATTTATCAGGCGGTGTGTAACCGGGAGCGGCGGGGGGATTACGGCGGGGCGACGGTGCAGGTGATTCCCCACATTACCAACGAAATCAAAGACCGGATTCGGCGGGTGGCTGCCGATGCGCAGCCGGATGTCCTGATTACGGAAATTGGCGGCACGGTGGGGGATATTGAGTCGCTCCCCTTTTTGGAGGCGATTCGGCAGTTTCGCAACGAGGTGGGGCGGGCGCAGGTGGTGTATATGCACGTGACGTTGGTGCCCTGGATTGCCGCGGCGGGGGAAATGAAAACCAAACCCACCCAGCACTCGGTCAAGGAGTTGCGTTCGTTGGGGATTCAGCCGGATATATTGGTCTGCCGGTGCGAACGGCCTTTGTCTGCGGAAATTAAGGCCAAGGTGTCGAATTTTTGCGATGTGCCAGTAGACTGTGTGATTACCTCCCAGGACGCCCGCAGTATTTATGAAGTGCCGCTGAATCTGGAAAAAGAGGGGCTGGCAACCCAGGTGTTGCGGCTGTTGGATTTACCGGACCGCCCCTCGGATTTGGCGGCCTGGCGCCTGTTGGTGGACCGACTGTACCATCCCCAGTCCCAGGTGGAAATTGCCCTGGTGGGGAAATACGTGCGGTTGAATGACGCCTACTTGTCGGTGGTGGAGGCCCTGCGCCATGCGGGGATTCATCTGGAAACGGAGGTGAAACTGCGCTGGGTGAGCGCCGAAGATGTGGAGCAAGAGGGGGTAGCTGCCCATTTGCAGGGGATTCAGGGGCTGGTGGTGCCAGGGGGCTTTGGGATTCGCGGCGTCGAGGGGAAAATTGCCGCCATTCGCTATGCCCGCGAGCAGGGGATTCCCTTTTTGGGGTTGTGTTTGGGGATGCAATGTGCGGTGGTGGAATGGGCGCGGCACGTGGCGGGGCTGACCGGGGCCCACAGCGTGGAATTTGACCCTGAAACTGCCCATCCGGTGATCCATCTGTTGCCGGAGCAGAAAGATGTGGTGGATTTGGGGGGCACCATGCGCCTGGGGCTGTATCCCTGCCGGTTGCAGCCGGACAGTCTGGCGGCGCGGTTGTACGGGGAAACGGTGATCTACGAACGCCATCGCCACCGTTACGAATTCAACAACGCCTACCGCAGTTTGTTTTTAGAAAGTGGGTATCGCATTAGCGGTACATCCCCAGATGGGCGGTTGGTGGAGATGATCGAACTGCCGGGGCATCCGTTTTTTGTGGCGGTACAGTTCCACCCGGAATTTGCTTCCCGTCCCAGCCAAGCCCATCCCCTGTTTCGCGGGTTGGTGCAGGCGGCCTTGTCCTGTCGTTGAACCGAAACTGGGGGCGACACGTCTAAACTAATAAACTAAAGAGAGCACGGCGGGTGTTTGTGGTGCAGGCAGCCTCCATCAACCCTATTTCCACCCAGACGGCAGCGTCGGTGTCTCCCGATGTGGCGCTGGTACAACGGTGTCGGCAGGGGGACCCGGAGGGATTTCGCTGGTTATATCGCCGGTTCCAGCCGCAGGTGCGGGCCACGCTCTATCGCCTGTGTGGGGCAGAGGCATTGGACGACCTGACCCAGGAGGTGTTTTTGCGGGTGTGGCGGGGCTTGCCCCGGTTGCGGCAGTTGCATATGTTTAACACCTGGCTTTACCGGATTACCCTGAACGTGGCGGCGGATTACCGGCGACAATGCGCCCAAAAACGTACCCAACTCGCGACGCTGACCCAGACCAGTTCTGACCGGGTAGCTGCACCCGATTTATTACATTTGCACTATGAGGAAGTGGTGCGCCAAGGGCTAGAAACCCTGAGTTTTGACCACCGCACGGTGCTGGTGTTGCACGATTTGGAATCCCTGCCCCAAAAAGAAATTAGCGAAATTTTGCGGATTCCGGTGGGCACGGTGAAATCCCGGTTATTTCATGCCCGCGCCGCGTTGCGTCGTTATTTGGCCGCGCAAGGAGTGACCCTATGAATTGGGAGGATGACCGGTTGGTGGCCTTTTTGCGGCAGTATGCGCCCTGTGCGCCCCCGCCTTCTCCTGGGCTGGAGGCGCGGATTATGCGGGCGACCCGTTGCCAACCCCGCCCGGTATGGCAGTGGGTGCCGCCGGTGGTGGCCATTGCCAGTGTGTCGTTGGGGTTGGGGATGGCGTCTGCCCATCTGTGGCAACCCGGCCCGGCGCAGGTGGCGGAAATCGAGGTCTGGGTCGAGGCGCAATGGCAAAGTCCCAAGGCCTTGCTTCCCCCCCCTTGAGCGCCGCCTGTGCTATAGTCAGTTATTGCCCTTTGCAATGCCCATTCTGCCTATGAGCCTGCTTCAGGAACAGAAACAAGCGCTGATTAACGAATATCAGATACATGCCACCGATACGGGTTCCCCGGAGGTGCAAATTGCCCTGTTAAGCGCCCGCATCAACCAGCTCAGCGAACACCTGCGTACCCACAAGAAAGATTTTTCGTCCCAGCGGGGGCTGTTGCGGTTGATCAGCCAACGGCGGCAGTTGCTGTTGTACCTACGCAAGCATCATCCGGATCGCTACGAGACGCTGATCCAACGCCTGGGAATTCGGGGGTTGCGGGTTTAGGAGGACGGGCGATGGCGAAAAAATCCCGGCGTACGTCCCCCCCACCCAAGAAACGGGGGTGGCAACAGATTCAAGAACCGGGCATGCCGCCGGTGGTCAGCGCCCGCATGGTGCGGCGGATGGGGTGGTTTTGTGGCGTGCCGACAGGCTTGGGGCTGCTGGCGTTTCCAAGCAGTTATTGGCTTTTGCAACAGGGATTCAAAATTCCCGTCGCCGTGGTGGTCATCGTGACCTTGGGCTTGTTTGGCCTGGGGATGGTGGGTTTGAGCTACGGCATCCTGTCTACCTGTTGGGATGCGGACCGGGTGGGGCACTGGCTGGGGTGGCAGGAATTTCGCACCAATTGGGGGCGGTTGCGCTCCAGTTTGCAAGCAAATCGCAACAAAGCCTCAACCTGAGTCCCGCGGTTGGTTACAATACAAAAGTCGTTACCATTTTCCTGCGGCCATGATTATTGTGATGCAACCCGGGGCGCCGGAGTTGGAAATTGAACGGATTAGCGATGAACTCCGCACCTGGGGATTGCAGCCGGAAAAGATTGTCGGTCAGTACAAAGTAGTTATTGGCCTGGTAGGGGAAACCGCCGAGTTACAACCGGAGCGGATTCAGGAACTCAGCCCCTGGATTGAAGAGGTGGTGCGGGTTGAACAGCCGTTTAAGCGGGCGAGTCGGGAATTTCGGCACGGGGAACCAAGTGCGATTGCCATCGAGACGCCCAGCGGGACGGTGGTGTTTGGGGAGCAACACCCGCTGGTGGTCGTAGCCGGGCCTTGCTCGGTGGAAAACGAGGAAATGATTGTGGAGACGGCCCTGCGGGTCAAGGCGGCCGGCGCTAAGTTTCTGCGGGGGGGGGCCTACAAACCGCGCACCTCGCCCTATGCGTTTCAGGGGCATGGGGAAAGTGCCTTGGAACTTTTGGCGGCGGCGCGGGCGGCCTCCGGGCTGGGGGTAATCACGGAGGTCATGGATGCGGCGGATATTGAGAAAGTGGCGCAGGTGGCCGATGTGTTGCAGGTGGGGGCGCGCAACATGCAGAATTTCTCGCTGTTGAAAAAAATCGGCGCCCAAAACAAGCCGGTGTTACTCAAGCGGGGGATGTCGGCCACGATTGAGGAATGGCTGATGGCGGCGGAGTACATCTTGGCTGCGGGCAACCCGAAGGTAATCCTGTGCGAGCGGGGGATTCGCACGTTTGACAGCCGTTACACCCGCAACACGTTGGATTTGGCGGCGATTCCCGTTTTGCGCAAACTCACCCACCTGCCGGTCATGATTGACCCGAGCCACGGGACGGGGAAATCCGAGTATGTACCGGCGATGGCGATGGCGGCGGTGGCGGCGGGGGCGGACGCCCTGATGATTGAAGTGCATCCCAACCCGGCCAAAGCCCTTTCCGACGGTCCGCAATCTTTGACACCGGAGCGGTTTGACCGGCTGATGCGGGAGGAAGTGGCGGTGATTGCCCGGGCGGTGGGCCGTTGGCCGCAGGTGCCGGTGGGGGTGTAAGCACTTCCTCTTTAGGGTGAGATGTAACCGCTATTCGGTACAAGGAGTGTTGCCCAATGGCACACCTTATTTGCCCCCCACGCACCGAATTAGATAGCTTGCGTACTCCCCTAACGGCGGGTGAATTGCGGGTACTGGAGTTTTTTGACCGGTACCTGCCGGAAGGATGGGAAATTTACGTGCAACCGCACCTGAATGGGTTACGTCCAGATTTTGTGCTCCTCCATCCCCACATTGGTATTGCGGTGTTTGAGGTCAAGGATTGGCACCTGGAGGCCATGCCGTATTTTGTGCGGGAAACCAATGGCGTTCCTTCCCTGTGGAGTCGGGATCAAGAGGGCCAAGAGTTTCGTCGCCGGGACAATCCGGTGGAGAAAGTGGCGCAGTACCAGCAGGAAATTCTTGACCTCTACTGCCCCAAACTTGGCTTGCTGGTGAAGGATCATCCTCACGCTATGTCAGTAGTTACAGCGGGCGTGATCATGACAGAAACCAGCACTGCGCGCGCAACCGAATTGTTTCAGCCCTTTTTGGCGCGTTTGGGCTGGCTCGATGACAAGGCTAAACAATATCATCCCGTTGTGGGTCGAGACGCTCTGGCCAGCGGCAATCTGACCCAAGTTTTTCCCAGCGCTAGGTTCAGGCGATCCAGGTTTATGACCCCTGCCCTGGCGGATGACCTGCGCAGTTGGCTCCGGGAACCGGACCATGCTGCCGAACAGCGAACGCCCTTGTCGTTGACCCCCAAGCAAAAAGAAATCGCAACTACCCGCACCCAGACGGGCTACCGTCGGGTGAAAGGGGCGGCTGGCGCTGGTAAGTCCGTGTCCTTGGCGGCGCGGGCGGCTCATCTGGCGGGCGAAGGCAAGGAAGTCCTGGTGGTCACGTTCAATATCACCCTTTGGCACTATCTACGGGATTTAGCCGTGCGTTACGACCACCCTAGCCAGCCTGTCCCGAATTTTATGCAGAACATTACCTGGTTGCATTTTCACGAATGGTGCAGGCGCGTCTGTCACGAAGCGGGTTTGGAAGAGGATTACGGGCGACTTTTCGCAAAGTCAGGCGCCCAGGATGACCTGTTTGAAGAACGCATTCCGGCCTTGGTGGAACGGGCACTCAAAGAAGCGCGGGCATACATCAGCTCCTACGACGCCATTTTGGTGGATGAGGGCCAGGACTTTAACCTGACGTGGTGGAATTTGTTGCGCCAGGTGCGTCGGGAGGGCGGCGAAATGCTTTTGGTTGCCGATGCCACCCAAGACCTGTACCAGCGGGCCTGTCGCTGGACCGATGAGCAGATGCACGGGGCAGGCTTTTCTGGCCCTTGGTTTCAACTTGAGGAGAGCTATCGGTTGCCGCCGGGACTGATTCCCTACCTGCGGCGTTTTGCCGAAACCTTTTTGTCCGGCAATGACCTTGATCTCCCCAAGGAGGTGCAAGGCGATTTGTTTGAGCAACCACTCATGCTCCGCTGGCTGCAGGTGCAAAAACAGGATGCGGCGGTAGATGCCTGCGTCCAAGCAGTGTGCGATTTGGTCAGCAACTCAGCCGATCTCACCTGGGCCGATATTACCCTGCTGGTTGCTACCCACGAAATGGGAATGCGTTGTGTTGACAAACTTGCGAAGAAAAACATTCACGTTTGTCATGTATTTGCTGAGGATTATCAATCGCAAAAAAGGCTCAAGATGCAGTTTTGGATGGGTGATTCGCGGCTGAAAGCAGCCACCGTGCATAGCTTCAAAGGCTGGGAGACGCGGGCACTCGTTGTACATATCAACAAAGCCACGACAGCCAGCGATCTCGCCGAGACTTATGTTGCTCTGTCACGCTTACGCAGTAGTGAAAAGGGAAGTTTCTTAACCGTAGTCTGTTCTGCCCCGGAACTGGAGACCTACGGGAGAACTTGGCCGGAGTTTGTCATGGCTGAACCCTCACCCATCCATTCATAATTCTCTGTTTTTGGTTGCTGTGAACCCTTACTCATGTTGTGATTTGTTTTGTGATTTGAGCAATTCTGGATTCGTTTTGTGGACATGCCTCCGGTGGTGGTGGTTTGCCCTAGGGAAAGGGACGACCCACAACCCCCTAAAAATTTCAGTTAAGATGTTGTACAGTTACCATCAACCTGGCGTTGGTGCTGGTTTGGTTGGGAGTACGGCATGCCGAAGAAAGAGCTTTCCCTAGAAGATTTGGGCATCCAAGAAGGTGACCCGGTGTGGTTTCGCAATGAAAAGGGAGCGAAATTCATCTTCACCGTGAAGTCCCTCTACATCAAGTCCAACGGCCAACCCATGGCAACCCTGAGTTGCCGTAAAGCCTGGGGGGATGAGCAGTACGCCTTACCCGCGCTGCTTTTTGAAAAAGTGCCCCAGGAAGTTTTGGATAGGATTGCCCAGGCTCGGGAGGCACGCAAGGCGGCGGAAGCCCAACAGGCCCAAGCGGTTGCTGCCGGTGAACCAGCCGCAGCCCCCAAGGAACCAAAAGACGTGTCCGCCCGTCCGGCCCGGCGTCCTGCTGAACCGGGGAAACCGCCGCGTCCCCGCAAATTCAACTTTGACCGGCGCTAGGCAGCCAGACTTCCATACGGGTGCCGGGGGGACTGATGAGGGTGACCCGCCCGCCCATTTGGGTCACCAATTCCCGCACGACGGCCAAACCCAAACCCTTGCCGGGGGTAGTAGCCGCCGTGTGCGTTCCGCGGTAGTGCCGCTCAAAGACCCGCTCCTGTTCGGCGGGGGGAATGCCGGGGCCGTCGTCTTGCACCCAAATGACTACCCCATCGGCACTTTGCCGGGTGCCTACCTCAATGTGCCCACCTGCGGGGGTGTATTTGAGGCTGTTGTCCAATAGATTGCTCACTACTTCGCGCAGGGCCGCCGCATCCGCTTGCGCAACCGGACTGGGGTTGGGGGGGTCGTAGGTGAGCGTTAACCCCCGCTCCTGGGCCGTCACTTGCGCTGCCGTCACCAGAGGGGTCAGGAG
This sequence comes from Gloeomargarita sp., assembly GCF_053491055.1. Taxonomy (NCBI): domain Bacteria; kingdom Bacillati; phylum Cyanobacteriota; class Cyanophyceae; order Gloeomargaritales; family Gloeomargaritaceae; genus Gloeomargarita; species Gloeomargarita sp. The sequence goes on along the minus strand of NZ_JBRCEP010000093.1, from coordinate 16,842 downwards.
TTCCACCACGACGACGGGCGTGGCAGTCACGCTGGGCAACAGCAGGGGCACCGTCCCCCCCGGTAACTGAGGTTGGGGCGCCGTCGGTTCTAGCCGCAACAGCAGTTCTTCCAACCGCTCGGTTTGCGCCAGAATGCCCGCGACAACTTCCTGTTCCTTGGCGCCCAACAGCCGCTTGCGTAAGAGCTTGGCAAAGGTTTTCAGGGCACTCAAGGGGCTGCGGAGTTGGTGCAGGACGGTTGCCAGCAGGGCTTGGGTCTGGGTTTGGCCTTCCGTGAGCCGTTGGGTTTGCTGTTGCCAATCCTGCCGCTGTTGTTCTAGCTCCCAGGCCAACACCAGGGTTTGCGCCGCCCGGTGCAGTTGTTGCTGTTCCCAGGTCGTCCACACCATGCCCGGTCGCAACAGCACCAACAACCCCAGCAAGACCTCGCCCTGGACTAGCGGCAAGACCAACTGCTCCGGTTTGGTGTGGGTCAACCAGGGGCTGCTGGGCAAAGCAGTCTGGGTGTGCGGATAGGTGACCAAGGGGGTAAAGGCCCACTGTTCCGTCGGTTGGCGGACATAAAGGGTGCAGCGGGAAACTTGAAACACCTGCCCCAACAACTCTAATTGCGCTTGGCAAAAGGCAATAAATTCTGGGCTAAAGGAAGGAGACATCCAGGTAGGTTCGCAGGCGGCGGCGTTGGCGCTCACCCTGACTATTGGCTATTGTAGGGTATGAAGAATAAGGGCAATTCCTCGATAGGCGTCTTTGGCGGGAACCGGTTTATACGGTGATCTGCGGGGTCTCAAACCGGCGCAGGTGCGGCAGTTGCAACGGCTATACCGTGTGCGTTTGCCCCAGGGGGTGCTGATCACGCCGGAGTTGGGGCAACGGCTGTGGCAGGTGAGTATGGACATTGCCGCGCCGGTGTGCCTGTATGTGAATCGGCGGGGGCAGGTGGTGCGGGTGGCGGTGGGGACGCCGGAAGCGACGCGGGTGCCCCTGTATGAGTTACCCCGTTATGGGGCCGGGCGGTTATCCGGGTGGCGGTGTCTGAGTACCCGTTTGCAGCCGGATGCGCCCAGCAGTGCAGATTTGACCACGCTGATGGAGCAACGCTGGGATGCGCTGGTGACGGTGCACGACCAGCAGGGGTATTGGGCCTATCCAGGGGCCAAAGGGTGGGTCTTGTCGCCGCCCTTGTCGTTGCACGCCTTGGGGCAATTGGATTGGTTGCGCCAAGTGCAGGAACTAGAGCAGGCGGCTGCCCCACCGCCGCGCCGAGAAGAGGAGCAGCGGGTGATTTTGGTGGGGACGCGTCCGGCAACGGTCTCCCTGGCGGCCTTTTGGGCGGGAATGCAGGAAATGGAGCGATTGGTCACCAGCGCTGGCGCTACGGTGGCCGCCCGGGTGGTGCAGGTGCGGCCTCTGCCCCAGGGGTTGGGGGCGGGCAAAATCCAGGAGGTGCGCCAGGCGGGGCGGTTACACGGGGTGGAGGTGGTGGTGTTTAACGGGGATTTGTCGCCCGCGCAGGTACGGAATCTGGAGCGGGCCTTGGAAATGCGGGTGGTGGACCGGACGGAACTGATTTTGGATATTTTTGCCCAGCGGGCGCGTTCTCAAGCCGGAAAGTTACAGGTGGAATTGGCGCAATTGCAGTACCGGCTCACCCGCTTGACCGGGCAGGGGCAGGCGCTTTCTCGCCTAGGCGGTGGCATTGGCACCCGCGGGCCAGGCGAAACCCGTTTGGAAACGGAACGGCGGACGATCCAGCGGCGGATCAGCCATTTGCAAAAACAGGTGGAACAGTTGCGGCAACATCGGGCCCGCCTGCGGCAACAACGGCAACGGCGCGACGTTCCGACCGTGGCGCTGGTCGGGTACACCAATGCAGGCAAGTCCACCCTGTTCAATGCCCTCACCCGCGCCGACGTTTACGCTTCGGACCAGTTGTTTGCCACCCTAGACCCCACCAGCCGCCGCTTGGTGTTGGCCGACCAGCCCCAGCCCATCGTGCTCACGGATACGGTGGGGTTCATTGAAAATTTGCCGCCGCCCCTGTGGGATGCCTTTCGCGCCACCCTGGAGGAATTGACGGAAGCGGATTTGCTGTTGCACGTGGTGGATTTATCCCATCCCGACTGGCAGACCCAGATGCGGGTAGTGGAAGACTGTTTGGCGCAGATGTCCCCCGTGCCCGCCCCGCGCTGGTTGGTGTTGAACAAGCTAGACCAAGTTGACAGCGAAACCCTACGCCAGGCGCAACAACGGTATCCCCATGCCCTGTACGTGGCGGCACGGGAGCGGTTGGGGTTGGAGACCTTGCGGCGGGCGCTGGTGGGGTGGCTGAACCATGCGCTTGCCAGCTAAGGTGGAAAGAGTATCCTGTGACACGTCGCAATGGACGCCAATCTCAGTCATGGCGGCGGGGATCACCCCCTGACCTGGCGCATTTCCCCCTTGGTGCGCTATCCCCTGTACGGATTGTATGCCGTGCTGTTGGGGCCATTGCCTTTTTTGGCGTGGCAGCAGGGGTATGCTTGGGCAACAGGCGGGTTGACCTTGGGGTTGCTGCTGGGCTGGGGTCTGCTGTCTGCCCTGCTCAGTCAACGGGTAGCGGCGGATGCCACCGGTTTGCGGGTTTTTTATCCCGCTTGGGTGCCCTCCTGGTTGGCCAGGGGTTGGCAGGTTCACTGGTCAGAGGTGGTGCGGATTGCTACCCGGCCAACAGGGCAGGGGGGGCGCGTCCATTACCTGGTAACCACCGATGGGCAGGGTTATTTAATTCCCATGCGCGTCAGTGGGTTTAAGCGGTTGCTCGACACCATTACCCAACACACCGGCTTGCCCACTGCCGGTATTTGCCCTTTGGCGCAACCCTGGATGTATGCTGCCATTGGCCTATGCGTCCTGATTTTACTGCCCTTCGACCTGTGGTTGATCGCGCAAACCTGGCAGGGCAACGGCTAAGCGTTCCCCAGTCGCTGGTTGCGGTTGCGTAAGAGGGTGGAAACCGCTAAACCCACCGGCCTGAAGCGGCTCCTCGTTCTCCCTTGCCCCAAAGGGGTCAGCGGATTCGCAAGGTTTGGGGTGATGACGTGCTCCTGATTCTCAACCGCAGGGCAGTCGCGGCAGGGAGCCTTACCCTGGTAGCCTGGTTCCGCCCGGTCAAAATTGCCTCAAACATGGCACAATCATCTCTGTCAAGCCGGTTGCCGTAGTAGCTCAGGGGATAGAGCAGCTGCCTTCTAAGCAGTCGGTCATAGGTTCAAATCCTATCTACGGCGCTCCCCCAAAATACGTCAAAAACACCACTAAAACGCACATTCCCGCCATGAAATCTACTAATCCTGTTGCACCATTCTGTGCCAAAATTCAAGCCGATTTTAAGCCAACGGATAGGGGGCTAACACTAGAGAAGGTTCGGCAGCCATTGAAGGGGTTGTCCTGCCAGGTGGGGTAGTGCGATTCAAGTAAAACAAGTAAAAGAATGGATGCCATAATTCCCGCAAAGCCCTATCTTACGGGTATGTGCGCAATGGTTCATCCACCCCTGATGCTTCTTCCTAAAAAGGCAAAACCACCGACCTGACAGAGCACCTTATTACCATTTCTTACGCATTACCAAGATAGCCTTAACCTTCATTCCAGCATCATTCACAATAATTTCATTTCGTTAGATGAACCCGGTCATGCTGTCGGGAACTTTTCCAGCAGTGGATTCTTCCTGAAGTCAGAACAGAAATTGACCCAAGGCGGTAATCCAAACATGATGAGAAAAGGTATGCAAACAAGCTGGTGGGTGGGGGTACTGCTTGTGAGCCTGTGGTCGGGAATGTCTCCGGCTTCGGCGGAAACCCAAGAACGGATATTACGGGTGACAGGACAAGGGGTGATCACCATACCGGCACAACTGGCGGCAGTGGAAGTGGGGGTGGAACTTCGCGGCAACAATGCCAACCAAGTGCAGACGGAAATCGCCCAACGCATGGATAAAATCATCAGCACTTTGCGCCAAAAATCTGCGGAAAAATTGACGACTACGGGGGTACAGCTTTTCCCCATTTATGGGGAGCGGCAACAACTACTTGGATTCATCGGACGGAATACGGTACGGTTTCAATTACCGATTTCGCAGACAGGAGCGGTGCTAGATGCGTTGGTGGCGCAAGGGGTAAATCAAATTAACCACCTGAGTTTTGTGGCCAATGACGCCACCCTAGAACAAGGCAGAATGCAAGCGTTACAAGCAGCAGTACAGGATGCCCGCAACCAAGCCCAGACCGTTCTCCAAGCCCTCCAACTCACCCCTAAAGAAGTGGTGGGCATTACCATTTTAGGCAGCAGTATCCCTGCTCCCCGCAGTTTTGAATTGGCCGAATTGCGTGCCGGTACACCGATTGTCGGGGGAGAACAAACGGTGCAAGCTCAGGTACAGTTGGCAATCCGCTACTGAATGGATGTGCTAACCACTACCCCTATTCCACCGGTTTCTACACACGCACTCGACAAACATTGTTCTTTGTGTCTCCGCGCAAGGTTCACATAGCAGTCCTACTTAATTAAAAAATAATTAATAAAAAGAAAAGAACAAAAATTCTGCAGGATCAAGGATTGGGTTAGTGCGCTTGCGGCTGTTGTTCTGAACTGATTTAGGAGGGCTGACCTTTGTGCTTAGAACATTTGGGCGCAGCATCAGGGTCTAAATTTTTTGATGTTTTTGTGATGACATTTTCTTCCTCCAGCCGGAGGTGTGGGTTGCATCGTGCCATTGATGGACGGGTGGCGGGCGCAGTAAGTTAAAAAAAGAGTCGGTTGATGGATGACACAGTGGTTGGGTGGGGGTTGGCAATCCCGACGACAACGGAATTTGCCCTGGCAGCGCAGGTGTCGGGGGGCATCACCCTATTGGTTGCGCTGTTGACGCTGGTGGGGTTTGGTTTCGGTTGGGGCATCCGCTTCCGGCTGGTGGGGATCACCGGGTTTTTGGCGCTGGTGACGGGGGGGTTGTTTGCCCTGGGGTTGACGCCGGTAACCCGCACGGTGATTCCCAATGCCAGACCCTATACGACGGTGTATGACGGGGGGGGCACGCAGGCGGTGATTGCCGTGGCCGCGGACATCACCCCGGAGCAATTGGCAGCGACGCTCCAGCAGGCGGCCAACAATCTCTTTTCCTACGGGCGCTTGGCCAAGGGGGAGGCGGTGTTGACCATCCGAGCACGTACCCTCCTCCACCCAGAACCGGGGGTCACGGAGCCGGTGTATCTGGGACAGGTGCGACGCTCGTTGCGGCAACGACAAGACCCGGCCATGGTCATCGAATTAGATACCCAAGCTCTGGCACGGGTGCAGCAGGCACAGGCAGGTTCTTAACCAGGTTCCTCAGCAGGTCGGCAATTCAGATTAAAATTGACTAGGTTATCCCATGGCATAAGGCTACCTCTATTCATTTCAGACAAATTATGCCCATTGTGTAGGGGGGCAAGGCAGGAGCCAGGGAAACATCATGATGGAAAATGGTTCGGATCGCCATGATGGAATCCCCATGCGACAACCCTAAGGGAAATACATTACCTATCGGGTCAGAGTCGGTGATTGCGCCGCGAATAGTCCTGCGGGGACGGGGTGTCCTTGCCCAAGCGCGGGAGCGGTTGTTGGCCCTGGCAAGGCGCTGGCTGTTGGTGGGTGGGCAGACCAGCAGCAGTTTGGTGTTGCCCCGGTTGCAGGCGTTGGGCATCGCGCCGGTGCAAGTGGTAACCCTCCGGGAATGTACAGAAGCGCTGCGCCAGGAATTGGCGACGGTGATTGCCCGCCAGCGAATTGCGGGGGTCATTGCCTGTGGCGGGGGTAAAGCCCTCGATGCCGGAAAATTGGCGGCTCACGATGCCCAACTGCCGGTGGTAACCATTCCCACCACGGGAGCGACCTGTGCTGCCTGGACGGCCTTGAGCAATATCTACTCCCCGGCGGGCGCATTTCAGTACGATGTTCCCCTGCGCACCTGTCCCGAACTGCTGCTGTTGGATTACGACCTGGTGCAGACGGCACCTTCGCGTACCCTGGCTGCCGGGATTGGCGATGCCCTGGCCAAATGGTACGAAGCGGCGGTCAGCAGTCGCCAGTCCACCGACCCGTTGGTAGTCATGGCCCTCCAACAGGCCAGAGTCCTGCGGGACATATTACTGCAAAAAGCAGTACTTGCCTTGGCGACGCCGGGGGGAGAAACCTGGCAGCAGGTCGTGGATGCAACGGTACTCCTGGCGGGCCTGGTCGGGGGCGTCGGGGGTGCTCGGTGTCGGGCTGTGGCCGCCCACGGGGTCCACAACGGCCTGACCCATTGGCCGCAGACCCAGCGGTGGCTCCACGGCGAGAAAGTGGCTTTGGGGATTTTGGTGCAGTTGCGGCTGGAGGAAATGCAGGGGTATCCGCTGGCAGGCGTCGCGCGGGCACAATTACTACATCTGTATCACCAAATCCATTTGCCCTGTACCCTGGCGGATGTGGGGTTAGGGGACGAGGATGCCCCAGCCCTCGCTGCGCAGATTTGTCGGCCTGGGAATGACATTCACCGGTTGCCCTTTGCCGTGACCCCAGCGCAGGTACTGGAGGCCCTGCAAACCACTACCCAACCCTGGGCCAAAACCCAGGTACCGGCAGGATAATCGCCAAAAACAGCGCCAAGGCCAGCACCCCCAAGCCATCCCGCCAGGCGTCCAGTTCCGTCACCTCCTCCAAAACCGGGGGCGGCAGGGCCGGGAGCAACCACACCAGCACCCCCCACAGCCGCAACCACGGCTGTATTTGCCAACCCAGCAGCAAAATCAGCCCCTTGGTGACCCAGCCCCAGCGTTGCGCCGCCTGCCGTCCCAGCAACCCATGCAGCAGCCGTCCCCCATCCAGACTGCCTACCGGCGTCAATTGCACCGCCAGCAGCCCAAGGCCGACCACCCCTGCCCAGGCCAGCGGATGCAACTGCAACCCCATCGTCGGAGACAACGCCTCCCCCCACACCCAGCGGCTCATGACCCATACCAATAGCGACGTCTGGGGACGGAAGCCCCCCAGGGCCAATTCCGAATGGCGCAATCCCCAGGCCAACAGCGCCAGCGCCACTCCCAGCCCCAAACCGACGCCCGCTACCGCCCCATCCACCAACGCCCGCCGGTGGGGCAACGGCACCGGCATTTCCCCATAGGTACCCAACACCCCCGGCCACACCGGCAACGGCAACACCCACGGCCAACCCCGGCGAATGCCATAGGCCCGCAGCCCCCACCACTGCCCCACCTCCCGCGCCGCCAAAACCGCCAGCACGCCCAGCCCGTACCCCCAGCCCAAAGGCGCCGTAATCCCCAAGTAGGGCGCGGTCACTGTCATCGTCGTCCCCAAGCCCAACGCCAGACACCCCAACGCCCCCAGCCAGCCATAGCGTGGCCAGGAACGCACCCGCCGCGGCACGAGAGCAAACCGGTGGGAGGCACCCGCCGTCGGTTCCAAAAACAGCCAAAACCGCTGTCCCCAGCGGGCCTGAATCTGCGCAGCCACCACCTGGTAGGCTTCGGCAGCCTGCACCCGCAACCGACCATAACAGAACACCACCTCCCCTTGCTGGTCAATCCGCTGCAGGGGATACACCTCCCAGGGAAAACACTGGCGCAATTGGGACAACTCCCGCGGCGTCAGGGGAGAAGGCGCTCGCAACCAGGGGGGCGGCGGCTGGGGCACCCCTCCACCCTGTCCCAACAACAACAGAATAAACAACCCACTCAAGAGAAACGGCGCCACCACCCACAGCGCCGGCATCAACGTCTGTTCCCCGTGCAACCAGACCCACAGCCCCACCACCAACCCCGGCAGCATCAGCACCAACCATAGCAACCACCAGGGCGTGCGACTCAAGTAGCGGACACGATGCCACACTAGAAGAAAGGTTGTGACTGCCAACACCCCCAAGGCAACCCATGTCATCGTCCCACCCGGCCCCGAAACCTATCTTGGACGGAATTTTTGCCTTTCCCCCCCAGCGACACACCCTGGGCGGCACCAGCTATTTCATTGTAGGAGAAGCCCTGGGGCTAAGCGGCAATCTACTCATTGACTGTCCCGACAGCGCCTTTCAACCCTGGTGTCAGGCCCAAGGCGGCATCCAGTACCTTTTGCTCACCCACCGAGACGGCGCCGACCGCATTCCCCAATGGCAGGCGACCTTTGGCTGCCCGGTGGTGACCCAACAACAGGAAGCCTACCTTTATCCCGGCGTCTGGGTGCGTCCCTTTGCCCAAACCCTAACCGTCGTGCCAGACGTCACCATGATTTGGACACCGGGTTATAGTCCCGGCAGCAGTTGCATCTACCTCGACCGCCTGGGGGGCGTGCTGTTTACCGGACGGCATCTGCTGCCCAACCCCCAGGGCGAACTGAGCCTGATCCGCACCCGCACCACCTTCCACTGGCCGCGGCAGCAGCGCAGCATGGTCTGGCTGCAAACCTGGTTGGGAGAACGTCCCGTGCAGTACTTTTGCCCCGGTGCCAACACGGGGTTTCTCCGGGGACGGGGCTGGCTGCGCCCGGCTTCACCCACCGCTTGGTATAATGAGGTGCGGAGGGAGGAGGGAAATGCGTCCGCTATCCCCCAGGGAAAGGAGTGACCAGCCGTTTTTTGTTGATCGGTTCCACGCAGGCATACAGTGGTAAATCCACCGCCACCCTTGGGATTGCCCAACAACTCCAAGCCCGTCAGCTCCGCATCGGTTACGGCAAGCCGGTTGGCACCGAGCGGGTGACCAGCGACCCAGTGCCCCTGGATGCAGATGGGCAATTGGCCGCCCAGGTGTTAAAGTTACCGCCGGACTGTCTGGCGCCTACCTTAGTCTTTTGGGAAGACTGGCTCAAGCAGCCGGATTTGTTGCTCCAGGTTGCGCCCTTGACGGAGCAATTGGCGCAGTATCAAGCCTTAACCACCCCAGAGGTGATGCTGTTGGAAGCGCCTGCCAATTTAGCCGAGGGACATGTGTTTGGCTTGGGTTTGGCGCAAATTGCGGCCACCTTGGCGGCCAAGATTATCCTGGTGGTGCGCTACCAATCCCTGCTGCTGGTGGATGAACTGGTGATGGCGCAGGCGCATTTGGGCGAACGGCTGATTGGGGTATTGCTCAATGCGGTGCCTGCGGATCAACCGGTGCAGGAAGTGGTGGTGCCACTGTTGGAGCAACGGGGGATTGCCGTGTTGGGGGTCTTTCCCCGCAGTCGGCTGTTGCGGAGCGTGCCGGTGGGCGAATTGGCGCACCATTTGCAGGCGCGGGTAGTCTGTTGTCCGGAACGCATGGATTTGCTGGTCGAACATCTTTCGATTGGGGCCATGAGCGTGAATGCCGCCCTGGATTACTTCCGCCAAGGGGTGAATATGGTGGTGGTCACCGGCAGCGGTCGCACGGACATTCAACTGGCCGCCCTAGAAGCCTCGACCCAGTGCCTGGTCTTGACCGGCCCAAATCCCCCCAGTCCCATAGTCCTCAGCCGGGCCGAGGAGATGGAAGTGCCTATTCTCATGGTGGACATGGATACGCTGACGGCGGTGGAAATTATTGAACGGACCTTTGAGCAAGTGCGGTTGCGGGAGCCGGTGAAAATCCAATACGTGCAACAGATGATGGCCCAGTACCTGGATACAGAGCGGCTGTTGCGTCGGTGGGGTTGTCCATGTCCCAGCGGTTGAACCTACGGTTGGGTTCCTCGTGGACAGCGCGGCAGACAACCTGGGGGTGGCGGCACTTTCAGGTGAAAAACATCAAACGCCACGCAGGCTTTACGTTTGTGGAAATGGTGGCGGTCTGTGACCCCAAAGTGCGTTTTTGGCTGAATGCCCGGCAATTGGCCGACCGAGAACTCTGGCAACCCGGCTGGCAACCCCGGCCTCTGCTCTGAAAGTATCGCTTCTCAGAAATGTTGAACTCTCAAACAAAAGTTCATCAATTGCAGGCCGATAAAATACCTAATGAGCTAATTTGAGATTAATTATCAATAAACATCCGCTGCCATCGGCCTGTTCTGGATCATCGGGCTAGAGGCATAGCAAACCCCTGGAATCTTATTCTATCTTATTCTTAAGTACGACCACTTCCAGGGGCAGTTGGGGCACCAGGATTAGATGCACAATTTTTGCAGTTACCAAGCACGACACCCCTGACAGCCGGCTTCAATGGCGATGCCACAAAATTACAGTTGTTTCACAAGAACATGCCACACGTTGAGGCACTGGGTCACGGTATCCCCTTTTCGGGCAGGGTTTGCAGCTAAAGGCAAATGTCGTAACCTTGGTGGAAATGACGATACTTGACAGTTCCTGACGGAAAACTTTGATAATTCCCAGGGCGAAAGTGCCACCATTTCGCCAGGGGTTACGATGCTGAGGGCGACCCAACCTTTTGCCAAAGTTCCCAGAATCGGTACAGGATGGCGCGCGGACCAATGCCAAAACCGAATTGCAAAAGCAGTAAAATTGCACCAATGGTCAATAGGGTTTTGCCAGTGGTGACGGTTACCTTCACCACCCAACGCAATACCAGCCAGATGAGCAGCAGAGTTAAACCGATGAAAATAAGTTCTTCAATCGTCGTCCGCATCGCATGCTCTCGCACTATAGCAGTAATTTTTACCAGAGAATAAACTTATCTTAACTTTGTTATGTTATCCTATAGCCCATAGCTTGTCAAATCAGAAACGATAAATTATTGTGATTAAGAGGCCATGAAAATTGTCCGCAGAAATGATCGCATTATTTTCGACCTTTCTCTACCTGGTTCCACTTAACCTATTTTCAGTCGTATTTTTCTTATTTTTTTGTAGCGCTCCTCTATTGGCTATTTTATCTGCAGTTCGCTCCTTAGGTACCTTTGAAATTGCTTGTACGAAGCTAGAACCACAAACGGTAGATTGTGAACTGGTTCACAAACCGTATTTCCCCTTGTTCCCCACTACCAAAGAGATTTATTCAGGCATTAAAGGGGCACAGTACGACTTGGAAACTAGGAGAGAAAAAGATAGTGAAGGGGATGAGATAACTTACACGGTACATTACGTTATTTTTCAAAAGGTAACAGGGCAAGAAAAGGTTGAGTTTGAGGGGGATGTAGCACAGTTTTTGGTGAACCATATCCAGGACTTTCTCAAAGATAACCGGCCAAATTCTTCGGCGATGATTGCGCGTGAAGCTGATCTCACTTTTTGGCTGATAATAGGGCCTCTTTTGGGATTTTTGGCAATTGGATCACTTGTTGCCACCACAGTGATTTACCGTGAATGGGTTGAGATTAACCCTTACTGCGTCATTCATACCCGTATTGGTCTGCCTTGGTATAAAAAGGTCATTCGGTTCACCGAGATTGACTGTCTGAAGGTCACGGAAGAAATAGCAGAAGAAAGTACGCGCAAAATCTATACTCTAAAATTAGTAATTCAACCGAGAGATGGTTTCAGGAAGTCGGGTCAAGAAATTCGGCTTTATGCCCATAACGCTCCCCAGGAAGTTTTGCAGTTGAGCCAGGAATTGGCCGATAGGATGGGGGTGCCTCAGGTACTCCCCAAACATCTGTGTTCTTCCTCGTGAAAGCGGTGTCAAGCTACAGTAGAAGGGGTTGGGCAGGAAAGAGTGATGTGGCGAGAACTACGACGACCCACTTGCCAACTGCGTCTGCGGTGGGGTCATTTTTGTCTCAAGTTGGCAAATGGCTGGGAAATTCGCGGCAAACGGGACCAGTTGACGGCCTTGACGGTGTTGGTTTTGGCGTATGTAGCGGCGCCTCCCCCGCCCGTTGCCCCCGCACAACAGCGAGGGGAATTGTTGCCTGTGGGGGCATCCCTGCCCGTACCCCACCGCTACGCCCTGGAATTGGGGGGCTTGGCACCAGCAATGAATCTGACGCTCCAGGAGTTGTATGACCTGGTGTGGGTGCTGGAAGCGGCGCAAACCCCCCGGTTTCCCTGGTGGCAGCAGGGTCTGGGTTGGCTGGCCTTGGGGGTCGGGTTGGTGCTGGCGTTGGGTTTGGCCTGGTTGCCCCGACCGGTGGAACGGCTAGTCGTGACCCGCCTGGTTCCCCGCCCCCAGTCACCTCAGACGTTGCCCGCACCGAGTCCACCACCGACGCCACCTCCGGGCACAACCGTTGCCCTGGAACCGGTGAGCAATCTGCCACTGCCACCGGTTCCATCCCAGCCCAAGCTGCCTACACCGCCAAGCAGCAAGCTGCCCACGCCGTCGGTTGCGCCCCCGGAGTTGCAGGGGCTGGAACGTTATTTCCGCCAGCGTTGGCAGCCACCCCCCAGCTTGCAGCACCCCCTGCGCTATCGGTTGGTGGTCACCCGCCAAGGCGCGTTAAGCCAAATTACCCCCCTTTCCCCCGCAGCAGGCGTGTTTTTGGATCAAACTCCCATGCCCCTGGTGGGCGAGACGTTTATGGGAACAATTCCCCAAACTGCCACCGTTCAGTTGGTACTGGCACCCGATGGGCAAGTGCAGGTGTGGTTTGAAGGTTGGAGCCAAAATTAAAAACTATTAAAAACTTAAAACTTATTGAATGCCCTGGCTCATCGCCAACATCCGTTCCAAGGGCGCCAGCGCCGCCAGACGCACCTCCTCCGGCAAAGTAATTTCCGGTTGCCGATCCCGCAGCGCCAAATACACCTTTTCCAACGTATTCAACCGCATATAGGGACAGTGATTACAGGCACAGCCATCGTTGGCCGGGGCAGGGATGAACTGTTTGTGGGGCGCTACTTTTTGCATCTGGTGAATAATGCCCGGTTCCGTCACCACAATAAATTGCTCCGCTTCGCTGCGCTGGACATACCGGAGTAAACCGCTGGTGGAACCAATGTAATCCGCCAAATCCAACACCGGTGCTTCGCATTCCGGGTGGGCGATGATTTGCGCCTTGGGGTAACGGACTTTTAACTTCACCAACTGTTGATAGGAAAACGTTTCATGCACCAGACAACTGCCCGGCCATAACACCATTTCCCTGCCGGTTTGTCGCATGACATAACGCCCCAGATTTTGGTCAGGCGCAAATAAAATCGGCTGTTCCGGGGGAATTTGCTGCACGATGGCAACGGCATTGGAACTGGTGCAAATAATATCGCTCATCGCCTTAATCGCGGCGGAACAATTAATGTAGGAAATCACCAAATGGTCAGGATAACGGGCTTTGAATTGGGCAAATTCCTCCGGGGGACAGGAATCGGCCAACGAACAACCAGCAGCCAAATCCGGGAGCAATACCTGCTTGTCGGGATTGAGAATCTTGGCCGTTTCCGCCATGAAATGCACGCCCGCAAACAAAATCACATCCGCATCCGTCTGGGCCGCCTGCCGCGACAACCCCAGGGAATCCCCCACATAGTCGGCAACATCCTGCACTTCCGACTCTTGGTAATAATGCGCCAAGATCACCGCCCGCAATTCCCGCTTGAGCGCTTGGATCGCCCCCACCAAATCCCTAGGCACCGCCGCTTCGGCCACCGGCACCAACATAGACGCCCCCTGAGCGAATTTGTAACGCTTTGTTTAATTATCGTTGATTTTACCAAAAATGGGTAGTGCCATCTTTTTATTATTACAATTTTACTACAATTAGGGCTATGCCTTCCCGCCGGAGTGGCTGCCATTCCCCAGGATAGGCTTTTTAAGTTCTAGGTGGTTAATGGCCGTAAAGCCCTATGTTATGGGGATTTGCGCCATGTTTCATCCACTGCTTTTTTTCCCTAGAAAGGCAAAGCCACCGACCTGGTTACCATTTCTTGAGCATGACAAAGCTAGCACTACCCAAAAAGGGGCAGCCAGAGGGCTTCCGGCAAGGAGGACAGAAGCTGCCTGGCTCGACCATCTTGACAATAGGTATCCAAATACACCAAAACTCGGTAGGGAGGGCGCTGCTTGGGGCTTGCGCGCGGGTTTTCGCCTGCAAAAACGAAGTGGGAATGAGTTTAATTTCGGTTATAATTGTAGTGTATATTAACCTAGCTTTAACAAACTGTGCGGGTGATGGCGAACGGGTCTGCCGGGGTACGTTCATTAGAGGGGGCGATTCAGCGGTGTCAAGCCCTGGGAATGCGCCTCAGTCGGCAACGGCGTGCCATTTTAGAACTGCTTTGGCGCACGGGGGAGCATTTATCGGCGCGGGAAATTTATCATCGTTTGCACGCGCAGGGGCAAGCCATTGGTCATACTTCTGTGTATCAAAACCTGGATGCTTTGGCGTCGCAGGGGGTGATTGAATGTATTGAACGGGCCAACGGGCGGTTGTACGGCAGTGTGAGCGAAATGCACAGCCACGTCAACTGTTTGGATACGCAGCAAATTTTGGATGTGTGGGTCGAATTACCCCCGGAAATTATTGCCCAAGTGGAGCGGGAAACGGGCACCAAAGTCACCGGTTATCGGGTGGAATTTTTTGGGTATCGGTCGCCGGGACATCCCACCTCTGATGACTGACCGGGCGTTGCTTAGACATAAGCCATAACCAAAGCGGGCCATGTTCGGGGTAGAAAATGTGGCCTCCAGGAGCTATGAAATTCCTGGTTTTCAGCGGGCAATGGTTTTTGGGGAGGGATGGCATTGGGAATCGCTAACCAACAGGGGCGGTCGTTGCTTGGGCAATCAGGGCGTCCCAGGCCTTCTCTGGAATGGGGGTGCCGGTGGTTCCCAGCCAGAGGAGATATTCCCGATTCCCTGCCGGGCCGAGGAGGGGGGAGTGGGTCAACCCCTGCACCTGCCAACCCTGCCGGCAGGCAGCCTGGGCCACCTGAGCGATTGCCTGCGCCTGGGCTTGCACCTCCTTGACCACCCCGCCTTTACCAACCTGCGCCCGCCCTACCTCAAATTGGGGCTTGACCAAAATGACTGCTTCTCGCGGTGGCACGAGTAAATGCCATAGGGCCGGGAGAATTTTCGTGACCGAGATAAAGGCCACATCCACCACCGCCAAATCCGGCCAGGGGTCATGCGGCTGGTAAATCTGTTGGGGTTGCAGGTAACGGAGGTTGGTGCGTTCCCACAAACGCAGGCGTGGGTCCTGGCGCAGACGCCAAGCCACCTGTCCATAGCCCACATCCACCCCATACACCAAACGGGCGCCCCGTTGGAGCAAACAATCGGTAAACCCGCCGGTGGAGATGCCCCCATCCAAAGCCACCCGGTTGCTGACGGCAATCCCAAACCTATCCAGGGCATGGGCCAGTTTCTCGCCACCGCGGGACACGTAGGGGGAACGTGCTTGCATCGTAATGCAACTGTCGGTCGGCACCCAGGCTCCCGCCTTGTCCACCACCTGCTGATTCACCTGCACCCAACCCGCTTGGATCAGCCGTTGCGCCTGTTGCCGCGTGGGGCACAAACCCCGGCGTACCAAAAGGATATCCAGTCGCTCCTTCACAGCGCTTAGAGGTCTTGTTCGCTCAGGCCCTGGGCCAGATGGTCAAAGGGCTCGGCGATAAAGTCGCCGGTGATTCCTGCTTGAGCTGCCATCGCCTGCACCTGCTCCTTGAGAATTTGAATCCCCCGCACCGAGGGACCCAGGGGTACGCCCAGGGAATGATAGGTTTCCCGCAGGCCTGCCAACACCCGTTCGTCCAACACATCGGTACTGCCTGCCACCAGGGCATAGCTGGCATAGCGCAGGAAATAATCCATATCCCGCAAACAGGTGGCATAGCGGCGGGTGGTGTAGGCATTGCCCCCCGGACGGATTAACTCCGGCAGTTCCGTAAACAGTTGGGAAGCCGCCTTGCGTACCAAATTGGCCGCCTCGCCATTGATCATCCGCGCCACTTGAATCCGGGCCATGCCCGTCGCAAAATAACTTTGCAAACGTTCAATTCCATTCCGGTCAAAATAACGTCCGGCCAGGTCATAACGGGCAATCACACTGGTAATGGCATCTCGCATGGTAGTACTCTAACGATGAAAAGCGGTTTGTAACAGCACCCCTAGCTTATCACGAAGGGTACCTCTCGTCAGGGTTTTGCTGAGAAAGTCTGTTCGCGTAAACGGGACGGAGTCCTTACTTTAATAAACATTACTCGCTTTTTTTAGAAGATGTTATCACGCAGGAGGGGGGGGATTCAAGTTGTGTTATTCGCTTTCAAAACAGAGTTATAGTCGTTTCACAAGAAAATGCAACACTTTGAGGCACTGGTAATCACTGTATCCCCTTCCAGGATGGTGCTTACAGGTAAAGGCGAATGTCGCAAACTTGTTGGAAATGACTATAATTCTCTCAATGTGCGAAAGTATAACATTCTATCGGAATGATTTCTTTCTCGATACCGAAACTGTTTTTTTTCTCCTGATATTTAGCCGCTTCAATTGATAATATATTGAGCTGGGTACTACCCCAAACTCTTGTGCTCTTTGCTTCAAAGTCTTATCGGGGTACTTCGCCACATCTTGCTCCAGTCTGGCAATATCGATTTTCCTCTGCCTTCTCACTACTCTGGTACGCTCCAGATTGGGTTTATCGAGCCACCGGTACACGGTTGCTCGGTTGATGCCGAAGATGCGCGCTGCTTTGGTGATACTATTCCCGTTCTCAATGAAACTTATCACCTTCTTCCGTAAATCCAGACTGTAACACATTCTGATTCTCCTCCTTGATTCTCACCTTCCTCCCCATCTTACACCCTCCTCCCATAAAATGTTGCATTTTCAATAAAAATGACTATAGTTTTAAGGCGGTCACGGGTGCGGCAATGGTGCGCGTTCCCCCTGCGCGTTTGGGAATTTCAAAAGTGATATAGCGATGTTTTGGAGGTACGCGGTAGATGAGATGCACCAAATGGTCATCGCTCACCTGCAACAAACG
>NZ_JBRCEP010000092.1:0-8504 GCF_053491055.1 Gloeomargarita sp. | reverse complement strand
TAAATCTAACTCTGTTTTGAACCCTATCAACACAATCCCATTCTTGCAAGATAAGTCTATGATAACATATCCCCAAAAAAGAGTAGCTAAATTCATTGAAGTTCAGCGTTTTTCAGTAGATAGCTGATTAGAGGCATCCCCCTCCCTGCTCCCAACGGTTCAGGATGTCGGCAAACCGGTCGGCCATTGCCTGTACCTGCATGACAAATTCCCGCAGATAGCGGTAGCGGGTCGCCGGGGGCACGTCGCCAGTTGCCGTCTCCAGGTGCCCCTCCAACGTGCGAAAGGCCTGCTCTATCTCCCCAATCACCCGTTGCACTGCGGTCGCCACCAACCGTTGCAACTCGGCCTCGCGGGAGAGTTCCTGCACGTGCTGCTGCACCGGGTCGCTCACCCGTGCCACTTCGGGGTTCGCGACCGCAGTTGCCCCAGGCGGGGACAATTCCGGCGCCGGACCCGCCACCACCGCCACAGGCATTGCTGCCACATCCGCAACCGTCGCCTGTTGCCGCAACCGCTGGTAAATAGGCGCCAAGACTTCCTGCAGCGTGCTGACCACCTGCTGGTATTCCTCCGGGTCGTCCAACTGCCCGGCAACCGTATGCAGGCGTTGGCAGAGTTCCTCATGGCTCCCACAGGCCAGCAGTAAATCCGCCAACAGCCGCTCTAACTCCAACCACTTGACCAGCAGTGGGTCTGCCTGGGTCACCTCCCCCTGGCGCAGGGCTGCAGCGATGAGGATTTTCAGCCGCAGGGGGTTGGTGCGATGGGCCAGTTCCAGGCGCAGGTCAAACCACTCCTGGGGCGGCAAAATCGCAGTTTGCGGGCGGAGGGTCTGGGTGCGAAACCATTCGGTGGGGTCCTCATCCGGGTACAAAACCGCAATGGACCGCAAAATCGTTTCCGCCACCGGCAGATATTCCACCGGTTTATTCAAACTGTGCACCAGCTTTTCCAAAGTCGGGCGCAACTGCCGCATGGTAGGATGCACTTCCAGGGTGCGGGCAAGCAAATCCCGCAGGTCTATGGCGGCCAATCGCTCAGGCTGGGTCTCCCAGGCGCCGGTGCAGGCAAAAATCAACAATTTTTTAATCCGCAGATAATGCGGGCTTTGCTCCAGTTGCGCCGCTACACTGGCAACGGTTGGCCCCTCGGCAAGCGTCATACTTTTTTTGCTGCGTCCATCCCTAATCTACACCGGGACGGCCATCCTTGGCGGTAGCCGGCCGGTTTTTAGGGCTGATGACGCTGTGACAATTGTTGCCGTGCCTGCTGCACCCGCTGCAGATTTTCCCCCAACACCTGCTCCAACAGCGTTAATACCTGGTTGGCGTAGTTCTGAGCGCCCTGGATCAGCCGTTGCCGCTCCGCCTCGAGCTGTTGCCGTTGCTGGGCCAATTCCTCCTGGGTCTGTTGGCGCAGGTGGTGCAGTTCCGCCACCGTCGTTTGCCGCAGGGCCGCACATTCTTGCTGCACCTGGGCACGCAACTGCTGGGCTTCCTGGTGCGCCTGTTGGGTGATGCGATGCTGGTCGAGCAGCCGGGCCGCCTGCTGTTCTGCGTGCAACACAATCTGCTGCGCCTGGGTTTGGGCATGGCGCAAAATTTCTTCTCGCCGCTGCAACACCTGTTCCGCCTCCAACACCATGGCCGGCAAATGGTGGCGCAAATGGTCCAACTGGGCAAAAATCACCTGCTCATTCACCAGCACCCGGCCACTCAGGGGCACCCGCGGGCTATCGGCGACCAAAATTTCCTCCAACCGGTCCAATTCCTGGCGCAGTTGCAAAATCGCCAGTTGGGTCACATCACTCACGCCGGGGGTGGAAAGCATACTGAATCTCCGCAACCAGGGACGGGGGAACCAAATGGTCAATGTTGCCGCCAAACCGGGCAATTTCCTTGACCAGGCTACTACTTAAAAAACTGTACTCGGTGGTGGTGGTCAAAAACAACGTTTCAATCTGGGGCGCGAGACTGCGATTGGTGTGCGCCATTTGTAATTCATACTCAAAATCCGAAAGCACCCGCAACCCCCGCAAAATCACTTGCGCCTGACACCCCTGGGCATAAGCCACCGTCAGCCCATCAAAACTGTCTACCCGCACATTCGGTAGATGCGCCGTCGCCCGCTGAATCTGCTGCACCCGCTGCGCCACCGGAAACAAGGGCGTTTTATTGGGATTGGCCAGCACCGCCACAATCACTTGGCTAAACAACCGACTCCCTCGCTCGATAATGTCGAGGTGACCAAGGGTAATCGGGTCAAAACTCCCTGGATAAACCGCAATCACCAAAGCACCCCAACCCCAGCAACGCCTTTAGAGTAATATTTTTGCAAAATATTTTGGCAAAAATTTTGGCAAAAAAAGCTACCAAGCCCTTCCCCCAACCGTTCCCGGTCCCAGACTGGGGGCACATCCCCGGTCAACTGCTACAAATGAGCTGGCCGTTTGCCCCACAAACCCGCCATAAACCCCAAAGATACCCGGCGCAACAGCCCCACCCGCTGCATCGTTTGTAAAAGCCAGGCCCGCAGGCGCACCACCAGCCACCCCCCTTGGGAAAATAACCGATTCAAACTGTCGGTAAACACCAGCACCAGCAGCACCTGGAACCACCGCCAACGTTCGTACCTATGCAGGACACGCAAGCTGCCGATGTCTTCACCCCGTTCATACGCGGTCACCACGACCTCCCCCAGCGTTGCCGCATCCCGCAGCCCCAAATTCAACCCCTGCCCGCCCACCGGATGACAGCCATGCGCCGCATCCCCCACCAAGGCCACCCGCGGTTGGACATAACGCCGCGCCTGCCGCCAGCGCACCGGGAAACACCGCCGTTGGCCCACCAAAGTCACCCCGGCAAAAGGCAGATAGGGAGCCAGTTGCGCCAAAAACGTGGCCACCGGCGCCTGGGCCAAAGCCGCCGCCTGGGCATGGGGCAACGTCCAGACCAGCCCCCAGCGCTGTTCCGGCAAAGGCAACAAGGCCAAAGGCCCCGTCGGCCAAAACCGTTCGTAGGCAATGGGGGCCTGATCCGCCCGCACCACCGCCGTCAGACAGGATTGCCCATAGGGCCAACCCCACGTACCAATCCCCGCCTGCTGCCGCACCTGGGAATCCGCCCCATCTGCCCCCACCACCAGCCCCACCGTCAACGCCTGGCATTCCTCCCGCCGCTGCACCTGCACCTGCGCTCCCCCCGCCGTCACGCTCATCGCCGTCAAACGCGCCCCGGCCCAATACTGCACCGTCGGCATCCGGGTCACCTGTGCCCAACACACCGGCCAGAGGGTGCGATGTTCCCCCACATAACCCAGGGCCTGCTTGCCTCCCAAATCTGCTGGCGTAAAGACAACCGCATGACATCCCTGGTCGGACAAATCAATTTGATAGTAAGGTTGCACCCAGGGAGCCAAAGCCGACCAAAGTCCGACACAATCCCAAATCTGTTGGGTCAGGGGCATCAGGGCATACACCCGCGCCGGCTGACCGGCCATCCCCTCTTGCGCTTCTATCACCAATACCCGCAGGCTCCTTTGTCCCAACCAAGCCGCCAGGGTCAGCCCCACCAGCGACCCCCCTACAATCAGTACATCGTAATCCCACTCCCGCCGGAATTGCCCCCGCTCTGCCATGCCGCACGCCCATGATAAAACTGTTTTGTTATGTGAACTTTATGTAAACAATTATGACAAAATTTAAGGGGGAATTGGGGGTTTCAGGGGGCAACCCCAGAAATGAGAGCATCCCCATAGGTACGATAGCTAGGTAGGTTAAGGTTGTCGCCTTAAGATTCATGGCTAGGCCACGCTGCGCTATGGGAAACCAAGGTGGGACTACGCCCAGCGACCCATATCATGTCAACCTTTTATGCTTAGCTATAACCACACAAAAACTCAATTTTCTTCCCATGCCACGAATGCGGTATTTCTGGGAGGACTAAGCGATCGCTTTTCAGCGGGGGTGGATTGAACAGGCGAGTATCTTGGCACTTGGTGATTGCCTGGCAGTTGCCATCATCATGGCCTGTGCCTCCCGCGGTCTATGGATTGCTGGGGGATTGACTGTCAACCCAAATTGCTGAGGGACCCGCCTCTATTCCCAAATGCGTCACGATTTCTCATCATTCCCGAAAGGCACGGGCATTGTCTTTGGCCGTTTCCCATCAACTACTCCCTTCGGAAAAATTAATCGGAAATGAGTGTTTCTATCAGGGTAATAATCGGCTCAATTTGCACCTGTTTGACCATCCGTTGCAAGGTCGTAGCAAGTTCCCCATGATCGGCACTAATTTGGCTGATGAGTTGGTTCATTTTGCGGTTGTTGAGACTGATGGCCGCCCGATGAAACTGTTCTAGCCAATCCCGCGGTAAAACTTGTAAATCAGCCTGGGTTAACGCTTGCGGAGGTGGGGATGCGGTTGCCGGGCTAGGACTATCCGTTTCATAGATAAATTTTAGGCCCAGGAATTGTTCTAGTTTGGCAAAAATTGTCGCTTCTCGGTAGGGTTTTATGACAAAATCATCAAATCCCACCGCCAAAGCATGACGTTTTTCTTCTTCAAAAACACTGGCAGAGAGAGCAATAATAATGGGTTTGGGAATTTCTGAGGCATGGGATTTGATGTACTTGGTTGCCTCGATGCCATTCATCACGGGCATTTGCAAATCCATCCAAATCAGATGGGGCTGCCACGTTTGCCAAATTTCGATGGCTTCTTGACCATTCGTTGCTTCCCGCGCCTTTAACCCAATCGACGCTAATAAAGCTTGCAATACTTGGCGGTTTTCTAATTTGTCATCCACGATTAAGAGGCGGTATTCCGGCTGCCCTGGTGCGAGGGATTTAACTTTTTTGGGAAGGGATTCAGCTAGAGATTCAACACTGGCTAATTCGGCTTGAATGGTGAACATAAAGGTGGTGCCTACCCCCTTTTCACTGGTGACGGTAATATCACCACCCATGAGTTGGACAAACTGACGGGAAATCGCCAAACCCAAACCGGTGCCTTCACTCACTTTTTTGCTGGTGTCGGTTTGCACGAAGGCCTGGAATAATTGCCCCAATTCCTCTTTGGTCATGCCCACACCGGTATCGGTCACGGCAAATTGGAGCGTACACCGCTGCTCCGTGCGTCCTACCATTTTCGCCACAACCGAAACTCCACCTTCCTGGGTAAATTTGATGGCATTGCCAATCAGGTTGATGAGTACTTGCCGCAGTTTGTTTTCATCGGTGCGAATGGCCTGGGGCAGGTCGGGACTCCGTTCAAAGACCAAGCGTAAATTCTTGGCCTGTGCCCGCACATTCAACATATCTTGAATGGTTTTGAGCATCTGGTGCAGATCAAAACTGGAGGGCTGGAGGACAACTTTGCCCGCCTCAATTTTGGCCATGTCTAACACATCATTGATTAGACTCAATAAATGCTCCCCACTGCGGTTGATGGTTCCAATGATTTCCCGTTGTTTTTCTGTCAGTTGGGGGTCACGGTTGAGAATTTGGCTAAAGCCGATGATGGCATTGAGGGGGGTACGCAATTCGTGGCTCATATTCGCTAAAAATATACTTTTGGCGCGGCTGGCACTTTCGGCTTTGTGGCGGGCTTCTTCAAGTTGTTGCTCAAAATCTTTGCGTTGGGTGATATCAAAAATGACCCCATCCCGATAACGGATTTCGCCTGTGTCGTCCTGGGCGCCCTGTCCCCGTTCATTGACCCAGGCAATTTCCCCATCGGCGCGCCGAATTCGGTATTCGATTTCGTAGGTGTGATTTTTGACCCGACTGTTCACAATTGCCGTTAACACCATGTCTCGATCGGCGGGTAGGATTAAATCCCAATAGTGGCGTTCTCCCTGGAGAAAGGCACGGGCAGGGTAGCCGGTGATTTGGGCAATTGGGTCGGAAAGATAGATGAAATCGTAGTCGTCAATGCGTTGGGAACGAAAGACCATCCCCGGAATGTTGGCCGCTAGGGTGCGAAACTGGCGTTCACTGGCACGCACTTGCTGGGTGCGCTGTTCTACCCGCTGTTCCAGTTCGCGGTTGAGGGTTTCCAATTGGGTGAAGGAATCCGCCAGTTGTTGCGACATTTGGTTGAAACTCTGGGCCAGTTGCGCCAACTCCCAAATTTTGCCCACCGACACCTGCCGTCCCCGCTCCCCCCGCGCCAGCGCCTGCGTGGCCTGCACCAACTCCTCTACCGGTTGGCTAAAGCGGCGGCTGAGCATGAAGCCCACCCCCAAGGCCACCACCAGGGTCACGCCACACCAAAAAGCCGTCAGGAGGTTACCCGCATAAATCTGTTCCAGGAAATCTGCCTCGGGCACCACCAACACCAGCAACCAGTCCAACCCCCTAGGGTCACGGTAGGGCACCGCATGGAGAAAATGGGTTACCCCGCCCAACGACACCCGCACGGGCTCCGGCGTCGGTTGCTTGCCCTGGGCTGGCGCCGCCAACCAACGGGCCGCCTGCCGAATCAAGGGATTGGAACTGTCGGTCGCTTTGAGCCGCTCCTGCTTCTGGAAGAAACTGGCGCTGTCACCGGTGGAATCCGCCACCAACAAGCCCGCTGCATCCACAATAAATGCCTTGCCGCTCCGCCCAATCCGCAGACCGCTGAGAAATCGGCTCAAACCGGTGAGTTCCACATCAGCACCCGTTGCCCCCAACACCCGTCCTTGGGGCGTTTTTACCACCTGCGCCGCCGTAATCGTCAACCGCCTGGTGCTAAAGGAAACGTACACATCCGTCCAAATCGGGCCGTCTTGGGTCAGGGCTTGGCGATACCAGGGACGGGTGCGGCTGTCAAAACGCCGGGCCGGAGGAGGCTCATTTTGCTGGGCCACCCGCTGTCCTTGGTTTCCCAGGATAAATTCCTGCCCCGTATTGAAATACAACCGCAGACTGTTGTCCTCGATGCGGCGGCGCACCCCGATAAACCGACCGTCGGTCGCCGCGCCAAAATAAATCACCCGCAGTTGGGGGTACAAGGTCATCTGCCGCCACAGATAAATTTCCCCCCGGGGCGGTTGGGTCTGGATGAGATTTTGGCGCACCAATTCCGCATTGATCGCCACCAACTGGAGCGCCGGGGCCAAAAATCCATCTAATTCCGTGCGTACCCGCTCGGCAATCTCCCCTTGCAACTGCTGCGCCACCACCTGCACCGACTGCTGGCCCTGGCGAAAGGCCAGGTAACCGACCAGTCCCGTTGCCAGGGTGGTCACCACCACAAACGGCACCGTCACCACCCAGCGCAACCGCCAAGCCATACCTACACGGCAGCGGGATCGACCCCGTAGTAGCTCAGGACTTCCTCCAGGCGTTGGACCCGCTGGCGCAACTGCCGCACCTCCTGTTCTCGCGCTTCCAACGCCCGCCCCCGGTCTTCGAGAATTCTTTGCAACAGGGCATTTTGCAGATGGGCCTCTACCCGCGCCACCACCTCCGCCGCCTGAAACGGCTTGGGAATGTAATCCGCCCCGCCTACCTCAAACGCCCGCACCTTGTCCTGGGCATCATCCAAGGCGCTAATAAAAATCACCGGCACCCCCCAGGTCTGGGGGTCAGACTTCAACTTGGCGCACACCTCGTAGCCATCCATCCCCGGCATCATAATATCCAGGAGAATCAAATCCGGGGGTTCCGCCGCCGCCGCCCGCAACGCCATCGCTCCATCAATGGCCCGCCGCACCTCGTAGCCCTGACCGGTCAGCAGGTCATCCAGGACATCCAAATTCTCAAGGGTGTCATCCACCACCAGAATCGTACCCCGCGAGAGCGACTCGTCCGGTGCCATGGAACCCCCTTGTGTCCTTCAGGCCCTACAAACCACTGCGACGACTGTCCTCCCGTGGGCGTGCCTTGTTGACGCGCAACTGCCGCCCCATCCACTCTGCCCCATCAAGCGCCGTGATTGCCCGCTCCTCCGCGTCATCCTCCATCATCTCGACGAAGGCAAAGCCCCGCATCCGCCCCGTCTCACGGTCCATCGGCAGCGTGATCCGCTTGACCGAACCGTATTCGGAAAACACCTCCTTCAAGTCCTGCTCGGTCGCCTTGAAGGACAAATTACCTACGTAAATGGTCATAACTTGCACTCAATAAACAATGCCGACCGCCACAAAGAACTTTGACCCCCGTCAAGGCCCCCTGAGGCTCAGGGCAAAACCATGTTTATCATAACCGGTACTGTCAATTCTGTCAGGTGATGGCCGCAACAAATTCGTTCACATTTTTTTACAATTCAGCGGCTGGGGGGGTGAAAATGGTGCCCTGATAGGATAGGGACAGACAGGCAATGAGGTGTTGATGTCCGACCTATCGCCGATTCCTGTGTATCCTCGGAGCGACCTGCTGGGGGAATATCCGGCCACCCAGGGGGTTGACCGGGTGTACGGTACCGCCGACCTCCTGCCCAAGGTGATGAATTTTTACCAAGAACATCTGGGTCAGCCCCAAGAATTGGATGCCCGGGGTTTGAATCTCGCCGAAG
>NZ_JBRCEP010000091.1:0-58657 GCF_053491055.1 Gloeomargarita sp. | reverse complement strand
AGACCTCAATGCTATTGAGCATGACTTTAGCGCATTAAAAAGATTGTGGATGTATGCTCCTCCTGGCACCACCATTGATGAAGTCATTCGTAATTATTGCACAAGTTAGTGTCGCATTCTAAACCGAAATGACTATAAATCAAAATTCGGCTCCGAAATGACCATACTTTGTATCATGAGGCTCGATGACGTTTTGGTACAAACCAAATAAGATTCAACCTATCTCAGCGGGAAAAATTCATGCCATCCCAATGACCACCCAACGAATTTCCAAATCAAGTGCTGAGCGAACTGCGGCAGAGCCACACCCGCTGAAACAAACTGGAGGCGGATGTGAAAAGGGTGGAAATGGATGTCAAAAAACGAGAGACCGCTGTCAAAGCATTAAAAGTGGCACTGCCTATCAGAGGGGGTTAGATGGGATGGTACGGATGGCGACGACGATGGTGATTAGGACGGGTGCGGCGGTCATCGTTGCGCTTGCCCCGGCCATTGCCGCGCTCATCCAACCCTAACCCTGCTTTAGCGGGCGCAGGCAGTAACTATTGTTGATTTTTTTATTTTTTCGGCACGATAACCATCATCATATTGCGACCTTCTTTTTGGGGCAGTTGTTGCACTTCCCCCACGTCCTGCAAATCTGTGGCCAGCCGTTTGAGCAATTCCTCCGCCAGTTCGCTGTGCTGGGCTTCCCGCCCCCGGAAGGTGATTGTGACCTTGACTTTATCCCCTTCCTTCAAAAACCGTCTGGCCTGGTTCACCCGCACTTGGTAGTCGTGTTCGTCAATTTTGTAGCGCATTTTGACTTCTTTGACTTCGACCGTCTGTTGCTTTTTCTTGGCTTCCCGCGCCTTTTTTTCCTGCTGAAATTTGTATTTCCCGTAGTCCATGATCCGGCATACGGGCGGGTCGGCTTTCTCGCTGATCAACACCAAATCCAACTCCTTCTCCTGGGCGAGCGCCAAGGCCTCCCGGGGCGACATAATGCCCAGTTGGGTACCGTCCACATCAATTAGACGTACCTTCGGGTAGCGAATCCGCTCGTTGATATTGGGAGAAGGGGAATTGGTGGGACGACGGGGTGGGGGTGTGGCGGTCACAAAGTCAGCAACAACGCAAGTACGATAGCTAAGATTTTAACCGATGCCCTGCAATTTGCCCACGTTCTGGTCAACCTTCACGGTTGACAAACGGCAGTAAGGCCAATATCCGCGCCTGCTTGATGGCTCGCGTCAACTGCCGCTGTTGCTTGGCCGTCAACCCCGTTACCCGCCGCGGCAGAATTTTGCCCTGCTCACTGATGAATTTCCGCAGCAGGTCAATGTCTTTGTAGTCAATGGGTTCGCTGGGTTTGAGGGGAGAAACCCGCCGCCGATAAAACGTCATCACTTCGTCTCTTTGTGAACGGTGTGTTTGTTGCAATGGGGACAGTATTTTTTCAACTCAAGGCGCCCCGTCGTGTTCCGCCGGTTTTTCATGGTGGTGTAACGGGACACACCGGGCGAGCGCTTGGCCGGGTTGGTGCGACACTCGGTGCACTCCAGCGTAATCACGAGTCGAACGCCTTTGTTTTTCGCCATTGGCAAGCTCAATCAAAACATGGCGATTTCTAACTATATCCCAAATTTCCCGATGGTGCAAGGGCTATATGAAGGCGTTAACCAGGTAGGACTGGAGCTGGTAGTGGGCATGGTGACAGCGCACGAGGGCGACATCAAAGCGACAGGGGGTGTCCTGCCACTGGGGATGCTGACTCAAAAAGTAGGCGGCGGCCTGCCGCAAGCGTTCCTGTTTTTTGGGGGTCACAGCCTGCGCCCCGTCTGCGTCCCAATTGCCCTGGCTGCGGGTTTTGACTTCCACAAAAACCAGGGTACTGGCCGTGTACATCACGAGGTCTAATTCTCCCCAAGGGCAGCGCCAGCGGCGGGCAACCACCTGCCACCCCTGTTGACCCAGCCATTTGGCCACCCAGTCTTCCCCGTGATGGCCGCGGCTAGGCGTGGGGGACGGTTTGGGGGGCATGGGTCTCCGGTAGGACGGTATCGGCGAGAATGGCGCGGTTAAAAATGGTGCCCGTGAGGTCGGCACCACTCAAGTTGGCGCCCCGCAGATTGGCACTGCTTAGGTCGCACTGGGTGAGATTGGCCTCGTCGAGCCGGGCTTCCCGCAAATTGGCCCCATTCAAGATGGCGCTGGAGAGTTTGGCGCGGGTAAACACAGCCCCCTGCAAGACCGCTCGGGACAAATCCGCCCCTCGCAACGAGGCTTCGGTCAGGTCCGCCTGGCGCAAATTGGCGCGGCTCAAATCCGCATCCCAGAGGTTGGCCTGCCGCAGGTTGGCCTGGATGAGATTGGCCCCCCCCAGCAACGCCCGGCTCAAATCCGCCTCGACCAAGGTGGCCTGGCTCAAATCTGCTTGCAACAGGTTGGCGCCACCCAAATCCGCCTGGGTCAAATCCGTTTGCCAGAGAATTGCCCCGCTGAGCTTGGCAATCATCAGGCCTGCCCCCCTAAGGGATGCCCCGCTTAAATCCGCCTCCCGCAGGATGGCCTGGTTCAAAATCGCCCCGTCGAGGTTGGCCTTGGTGAGGTAGGCTCCGCTCAACTTGGCCGCCGTCAGGTCAATGCCCCGCAGGTCAACCCCCGATAAATCCACTCCGCTGAGATTGACCCGGCTGAAATTCCGTTCCCCTTGGGCATACAGTTGCAGGAGTTCCTCGGCTTCCATCATGCTCCTCACTCGGCCAGTGGCATCAGCAAATCATGGAGACATTTATCCTGAGGCGGGAAAGTTGGTTGCCTGAACCTGGGCGTCTGGAACCTTCGCCGCATCTTTACTTATCTTACTGGTAAGTGCAATTCCGGTCTATTGTTCCTGCCAATAATGTGCCGTTTTGGGGAAGGTATCGGTAAACTACCCCTGACTAAAGTCGGAGGCTTCTCATAGCCCTGCCGTTGTTTTCGCAACCGCGAGCCTCTGGGCTGGTTTACCGCAACCCCTTAGCAGGGCCTTATCAAGCCCTTTCTGGTGTCCGCAAAACGAACCCATAGCAAGTTGCTGAAGGGCCTTTCCTCCCTGCAGTACAGGGCTTCCAGCCTTACCCAATGTGAAGCTGTGCAAAAGCAATATTACTGACATGAGATATTCCAGAGGGGAATGTAATTTTTGTAGATGAAATGGGAAGGGGGGAGGATATAGATGAGGAGGTTTGTGCCAACTTTCTGAGGGGAAAAGCTCATAGTTATTGCCGGGGATACAAGGGGCAAAAATACCGTTTAATTTGCGCCCCATCTGTGGCCGGTATTGTTGGTTATTAGCTTATCAAAGGCTTACGAAAAAACAGGATTTTTAGAACCGAATTATGTCGCAAGCTAAACGATAAAAAGCGGCAATTACGGACAATTTGAATAGTCATAAAGCCATAGCAGTCCAACCAATTATACTTTTCT
Source organism: Gloeomargarita sp. (assembly GCF_053491055.1). Taxonomy (NCBI): domain Bacteria; kingdom Bacillati; phylum Cyanobacteriota; class Cyanophyceae; order Gloeomargaritales; family Gloeomargaritaceae; genus Gloeomargarita; species Gloeomargarita sp. The sequence goes on along the minus strand of NZ_JBRCEP010000091.1, from coordinate 55,207 downwards.
TATGTCCCTATTTATCTACAGAAACCCAACCCAATTGCCATGATCCGGTCAGTTTCCAAGAATTTTATGTGACCGTTCTCAATCCAGCCAGGATGGCTATCGGGCGAAGGGGTGGCAGTCTTTTGTGAACCTTGTTGGATAGCATCTTTCTGGAAATTGCTATAAATCCACACCCAATGTCAGCCGGACTGTACTGGAATAGTTTGCTGGCGTGGGTTTTGCCGGATGCAGTGTGCAGAATTCAAAGGGTTTACAGGGGGGGAAATTGATAATAGTCATGCCCCTGTTCATCGGTGGCGAGGATGGCCCCAAACAATTGCGCTTGTTCCTTGAGAAATGAGCGAGCAATTTCCGGGTCAATGCGACTGGCGGCAACCAATTGAATCAGGGTAATTTTTCCCTGCTGGCGGCGCAGTAACTCGTAAAAAGCCGTTGCCAAACGTTGTTGTTGCCACTGCCAGGTCAGCCGTTGCCATAGCCCCAGCACCAGCCAGACCACCACCCCCAAAAGCAACAGCCGTTCAAGCCAAAAAGCCATTTTCAATCCGCATACTTAAATCCAGCCAACGTGCCTGGGTAATGGGCGCACTGGTGGCAATGTAATCCACACCGGTAGCCGCCACCGTTAATAAATTCTCCAACGTGATGTTTCCCGAAGCTTCAATTTTCACGTGGGGATGGCTCTGGCGGATCAGCCGCACCGCTTGCGTGAGTACTTCCGGGGTCATATTGTCCAGCAAAATACGTTGGGGGTCGCAGGCCAAAGCCTCAGGAATTTGCTCGATATGTTCCACTTCAATTTCTAACCCCAACGGATGGGGCATGCGCTGGCGAATCGCCTGCACTGCCGCCTGAATCCCCCCCGCCGCCGCAATATGGTTTTCCTTGACCAGCACCGCATCATCTAGCCCCAACCGATGGTTGACACCCCCCCCCACCCGAATCGCATATTTTTCCAACAAACGCAACCCCGGCGTGGTTTTGCGGGTGTCCACCACCTGGACCCCTGTGCCCCGGAGCCGCTCGACGTACTGGCGGGTCAAGCTGGCAATGCCGCTTAAACGCATGACGATATTTAGCGCCACCCGCTCCCCCATCAACAGCACCGGCGTTGCCCCCTCCACCTGCGCCACCACCTGCCCCGGCGTCACCGGCGTCCCTTCGGCCACCTGCGCCCGAAACGTCACCTGAGCATCCAACCAGTGAAACAGACGCGCCGCTACCGGCAACCCGGCAATCACCCCCGCCGCCTTGGCATACCACACCCCCCGCCCTGGCCGCGCCACATCTAACCCCAGGGTCGTCTGATCCCCCCGCCCCAAATCCTCAACCAGCCAAGATTTGAGCAGGTCATCCAGCAAAAACCAGGGCAAACCGGCCAGGGAGTCGGCAGGAGATACCACCATGAGCCACTACGACCTTGACCGTTTTCATCTAAAATTTTACCTTGAGTCACTCTACGGCAATTATCAAAAAAATCTATGGATATAACACGGGGTCGGACACCCACCGCTCAGGAAACCTTTGCCCAAATGGCCCAGGCGGCAGGTCTGCGGGGGCGGCTTTTGGTCACGTTGGGAATTTTGGTGTTGGCCCGTTTGGGCATTTTTATCCCAGTACCGGGGATTGACCGGGCGGCCTTTGCCGAAAGCATTGCCCGCAACCCGGTGATTGGTTTTTTGGACATTTTTGCCGGTGGGGGTTTGTCCACCTTGGGAATTTTTGCCCTGGGGATTTTGCCCTACATTAATGCGTCCATCATTCTGCAAATTTTGACCGCGGCCATTCCCGCTTTGGAGCGTTTGCAAAAAGAGGAAGGGGAAGCCGGTCGCCGCAAAATTTCCCAAATCACCCGCTATGTGGCGCTGGGGTGGGCCATTTTGCAAAGTACGCTGTTGGCAAGTACCTGGGTGCGCCCCTACGCCTATAATTTCGGTCCGCTCTTTGTGGTGAAAACCGCGCTGGTATTGACCGCTGGTTCCATGTTTGTCCTCTGGTTGGCGGAGTTGATTACGGAGCGGGGCATTGGCAACGGGGCATCGCTGCTGATTTTTGTGGGGATCGTGTCGGGGTTGCCGGTGTCAATTAACCGCACGGTGGCTTGGGTTAAAAGCGGCGGCAATGTGGGCAGTGTGGTGGTTTTGGTGTTGGCTTTTTTGGCGATGATTGTCGGCATTGTCTTTGTGCAAGAGGGGGTGCGGCGCATTCCCATTATTTCGGCCCGTCGCCAAGTGGGACGCAAATTTTATCGGGAACAACAGAGCTATTTACCCCTGCGGTTGAACCAGGGAAATGTGATGCCGATTATTTTTGCTTCGGCGATGTTGGTGTTACCTGCTTCTTTGGCGCAATTTACGGCCAATCCGGTGCTGATTCAGATTGCCACCTATCTGTCACCAACCGGGCCCTTACCTGCGTTGTATGTTCTGTTTTATTTGGCTTTGATTTTGATGTTTAGCTACTTTTACACAAGCCTGGTTGTGAACCCGGTGGATGTGGCGCAAAATCTGAAAAAAATGGGTTCGAGTATTCCCGGCATTCGCCCCGGTAAAGCCACCAGTGAGTATCTGGAAAAGGTACTCAATCGGCTGACCTTTTTGGGGGCGATTTTCCTGGGGTTGGTGGCGATTCTGCCGACAGCGGTCGAGAGTGCGACGCGGGTGACCACCTTCCAGGGGTTTGGGGCGACGTCCCTGCTGATCATCGTGGGGGTGGCCATTGACACGGCCAAGCAGGTGCAGACCTTCGTGATTTCCCAACGCTACGAAGGGATGGTCAAGCAGTAGTAGCATGGACAGTTAGGGTTTCGGGAAGGAGGCAGGGGATGCCGCGGGTAATTTTGATGGGGCCGCCGGGTTCCGGCAAGGGCACCCAGGGGGAAGTCTTGGCGCAGGCCTGGTCCGTGCCCCGTTTGGCGCCGGGGGATATGTTTCGAGACCACATCCGCCGGGGGACGCCTTTGGGGTTGGCGGTCAAAAGCTACAGCGAGGCGGGCCAATTGGTTCCCGATGCGGTGGTGATTCAGGTAATGGCCGAACGGTTGGCAGCGGCGGATGCCCAAGCGGGTTGGATTTTGGACGGGTTTCCCCGCACGGTGCCTCAGGCGGAAGCGCTCGATGCCCTGCTGGCCCAACAGCACCAACCCTGTGATGCGATTATCCATCTGGATGTGCCGGAGGAGGTGTTGATGGCGCGTTTGCTACGCCGGGCGCAGGAGCAACAGCGAGCCGATGACACCCCGGCGGTGATCCACAACCGCCTGCAGGAGTACTACCGCAAAACCCAACCCCTACTGGATTTTTACGGGGCGCGGGTGATTCGCATTGACGGCACGCAACCCATTCCCCAGGTGACGGCCCACATCCAGCAAGCCCTCTGCCCCAGCAACGCGCACAACTCGTGCTAAGCTAGAGGTAGGTATTTTGGCGAGTCTAAATGAGGCGTAAGGAGGCAGCGCTTGTCTAAGCAAGACCTGATCGAGATGGAAGGTACGGTGGTGGATTCCCTGCCCAACGCGATGTTCCGGGTGGACCTGGACAATGGGTTTAATGTCCTGGCCCACATTTCGGGGAAAATCCGCCGCAACTACATTAAGATTCTGCCGGGGGACCGCGTCAAGGTGGAACTGACCCCCTACGACCTGACCAAGGGGCGGATTACCTTCCGGTTGAAGAAAAAATAGGCCTTGACAGGGATGCGGCCTGCCGGTATTATTATATTTTTGCTGTGACTTGTAGGTAGGGGGTCATGAAGGTACGGGCTTCGGTTCGCCGGATGTGCGAGAAGTGCCGCGTTATCCGTCGCAGGGGGCGGGTAATGGTCATCTGCGTGAACCCCAAACATAAGCAACGGCAGGGTTAAGCGGTTGAAGCGTTTGCGAGGTGTGCTTTGGCGCGGATTGCAGGGGTGGATTTACCCCGTGAAAAACGGGTAGAGGTGGCGCTGACGTACATTTATGGGATTGGGCTGACCCGTTCGCGGGAAATCCTGGCGGCGACAGGGGTCAACCCGGATACGCGGGTGCGGAATTTGACCGACCAGGAGGTGGCCGCCCTGCGGGAGTATATTGAGCGGAATTACCAGGTGGAGGGGGACCTGCGCCGCATCGAGGCGATGAACATCAAACGGCTGATGGACATCGGCTGTTATCGGGGGCGGCGGCATCGGGCGGGTTTACCGGTACGGGGGCAGCGGACGCGCACCAATGCCCGCACCCGCAAGGGGGTGCGCAAGACGGTGGCCGGGAAGAAAAAGGCAACGGCGAAGAAGTAGTGGTTGGTATTTGGGGGAGGGTTACGGATGGCACCGCAGAAAAAGGGAGGTTCCCGCAAGCAGAAAAAGAATGTGCCTAACGGAGTGGCGCACATTCAATCCACGTTTAACAACACGATTGTGACGATTACGGACCCCAAGGGGGACGTGATTGCCTGGTCCTCGGCGGGGGCCAGTGGGTTTAAGGGGGCCAAAAAGGGGACGCCGTTTGCGGCCCAGATGGCGAGTGAGAATGCGGCCAAGCAGGCGATGGAGCAGGGGATGCGTCAGGTGGAAGTGATGGTGTCCGGGCCGGGTTCGGGGCGGGAGACGGCGATTCGGGCGTTGCAGGCGGCGGGGTTGGAAATCACGCTGATTCGGGATGTGACCCCGATTCCCCACAATGGGTGTCGTCCCCCCAAGCGGCGGCGGGTCTAACGTGGTGGTTGTATGGGAGGTGCTATGGCGCAGTTTAAGGTTGAGGCGATGGAAACCCAGGGGCAACAGCAGTATGGGCGGTTTGTCCTGGAGCCGTTGCACCAAGGTCAGGGGATCACGGTGGGCAATGCCCTGCGGCGGGTGATGTTGGGGGATTTGGAGGGGGCGGCGATTACGGCCGTCCACATCGAGGGGGTGACCCATGAATTTACCACCGTGCCGGGGGTGCGGGAGGATGTCCTGGAGTTGATGTTGAATTTGAAGGAGATTGTCCTGCGCAGCCACAGCCCGGAACGGCAGTTGGGGCGGTTGGAGCGGGTGCAAGGCCCGCTGATTGTGACGGCCGGGCATTTGAAGCTGCCTCCGGAGGTGGAGGTGGTGCATCCGACCCAGTACATTGCCACCTTGAGCGAGGGGTACACGCTGGAGTTTGAGTTTTATGTGGAGCGGGGGCGGGGGTATCGGCTTCTGGATGGGAGCAAGCAGGATGGCACCTCGGTCGATTTTCTGCAGATTGATGCGGTCTTTATGCCGGTGCGGCAGGTGAGTTGGCAGGTGGAGGAGGTGCGCAGCGAAGAGGGGGTGTTGCAGGACCGGTTGATTTTGGAGGTGACCACGGACGGGAGTATTACCCCGAAGGAGGCGGTGAGTCAAGCGTCCCATATTCTGGTGGATCTGTTTTCGCCGTTGCGGAGTATTGGGGGGCTGGAGCCGACGGACAACGGCCAGGTTTCCGAGGAGGATAAGATTGGTCAGGTGCCGATTGAGGAGTTGCAGTTGTCGGTGCGGGCCTATAACTGTCTGAAGCGGGCGCAGATTCACAGCGTGGCCGATTTGCTCAACTACACGCAGGAGGACCTGTTGGAGATCAAGAATTTTGGGCAAAAGTCGGCGGAAGAGGTGATCGAGGCGTTGCAGACCCGCTTGGGGATTGTGTTACCCAAGGAGCGGGCCTAGGGAGGTCAAGGAGGCAAACGGATGCGGCACGGGCGGCGAATTCCCCAGTTGAGCAAACCGGCTGACCAACGCAAAGCGCTGTTGCGGGCGTTGACGACGGCGTTGTTGCGGTATGGCCGGATTACCACGACCAAGGCGCGGGCGAAAGCGGTGCGGGCGCAGGTGGACCGGATGATTGGCCTGGCCAAGGAGGGTTCCCTGGCGGCGCGGCGGCAGGCGTTGGGGTACATCTACGACAAAAAGTTGGTGCATGCCCTGTTTGCGGAAGCACCGGCGCGCTATGGAGAACGGCCTGGGGGCTACACCCGCATCATCCGCACGGTCTCCCGGCGGGGGGATAGGGCGGAAATGGCGATTATTGAGTTGGTTTAGGGTTGCCACGGGTTGCCCTGTTATTGCAGTACGTGGGGACGGGGTTCCACGGGTGGCAATACCAGCCGGGGCAGCGCACGGTGCAGGGGGTGTTGGAGGCGGCAATTGCCTCGGTGGTTGGGCAGCCGGTGACGGTGACGGGGGCAGGGCGGACGGATACAGGGGTGCATGCGGCCGGACAGGTGGCCCATTTTGATGCGCCGGCGGCCATTCCCCCGGAACGCTGGGCGGTGATTTTGAATGGACGCTTGCCCCCGGATGTGTTGGTGCATGAGAGTGTGGCCGTGCCGGAGACCTGGCATGCGCGCTTTTCGGCGACCTGGCGCAAGTACCGCTATTGTATCTACAATGACCGCCGGAATAATTTGTTTACAGCGCCGTTTTGCTGGCACTACTACTATGCGCCGTTGGATGTGGAGTTGATGCAGGCGGCGTTGACGCCTTTGGTGGGGCGGCACCATCTGGGGGCGTTTCACCGCAGCAATTCGGGGCGGGAGCATTCCTGGGTGGAGGTGCAGGGGGTGGCCTGTTGGCGGCAGGGTGCTTGGGTGTATATCGAGGTGCAGGCGAATGCCTTTTTGTACGGCATGATGCGGTTGTTGGTGGGGATGTTGGTGGAGGTGGGGCGGGGCTGGCGGTCGGTGGCGGAGTTTACGGCGCTCTGGCAAGAGGAACGGCGACAGGAGGTGACCTATGCGGCGCCGGCGCGGGGGTTGACCCTGTTGGCGGTGGGGTATCAGCCCCAGCCGTTTTCCTGCCCCATCGGCGAGATGCCGCTGTGGGGGGAAGGGGGCTGACGGGCTGGTTTGGGGTGGGAAGTGTGGTTTATACTGGTGTTTGGGGGGTCGGCAAGGTGCCCACCTGTCTTCGGGGTGGGGTGAAGAAAAATTGTCCCGCCCTTGGGGTCGGTGCAGCGCTATGATAGATGAACGTGGACGATGACCCATCCGATTGTGCCGCAGGTATTGGCTTTGGCGCGACCCATTGGGGCATCCTTGGGGCTAGAGGTCGTCGGAGCCACCTTTCAGACGGATCAGGTGCCGCCGGTTCTACGGATTGACATTCGGCATCCCCATCAGGACACGGGGTTAGTGGACTGTGAACGCATGACCGAAGCCTTAGCGCCTGCCCTAGATGCGGTGGATTGGTTTCCCGGTGCCTATGTGCTGGAGGTTTCCAGTCCCGGTTTGGGGGAGGAACTGGTCAGCGAGCGGGACTTCACGACCTTTCAGGGGTTTCCTGTGCGGGTGGAGTTGCACCAGCCCTATCGGGGACGGCGGGAATGGCAGGGGCGGCTGTTGCGTCGGGATGCGGAGGCGGTGGTGCTCAACCGGCGGGGGCGCACGGTCCGGCTGTTGCACGCCTGGGTGGCGCGGGTGGTGCTGACCACGGAGGAGGCGGCAGGATGAGGTCCAGCGTTCATGGTCTTGTTCACCCCATCAACTGAATATCTGAATCGCTACACCTATGTCCCTGATCCAATTGCCCAATCTCAAAGAACTGATCGACGAAATTAGCCGTACCCACAATCTCCCCAAAGCGGATTTGCAGGAGGCCCTGCGGGAGGCGCTGCTCAAGGGGTACGAAAAGCACCGGCGGGCGCGGGAATTGAACAACCCGGCCTTTACCGAGGATTATTTCCGCAATTTTGATGTGGAACTGGACCTGGAAGAGGGGGGCTTCCGGGTGCTGGCGGAAAAAACCATCGTGGCGGAGGTCAAGGACCCGGACCACGAGGTGGCGCTGCAGGCGGTGCAACCGTTTATCCCAGAGGCCCAGTTGGGGGGAACGGTGGTGCTGGATGTCTCCCCCGAAGACCGCCGGGAATTGGGGCGCATGGCCGCCATGCAGACCAAACAGGTGTTCAACCAACTCCTGCGGGAGATGAAGCGGCGGTTGATCCAGGAGGAATTTCAGGACCTCGAAGGCACGGTGTTGCAAGGGCGCATCCTGCGGTTTGAACGGGGTTCCTGGATTGTCGGGGTCACCAGCGGCTACAACCAAACCGAGGTGGAGGCGGAATTGCCCCGCAAGGAACAACTCCCCAACGACAACTACCGGCCCAACCAGATTTACAAGTTCTTTCTCAAGCACGTGTACGATGGCCCCCACAAGGGTCCCCAGTTGGTGGTGTCGCGCGCCGATGCCGGGTTGGTGGTGTATCTATTTGCCAACGAGGTGCCGGAGATGGAGGATGAAATTGTCCGCATCGTGGCTGTTGCCCGGGAAGCCAATCCCCCGACGCCCAAGGTTGGCCCCCGCACCAAAATTGCGGTGGATACGCTGGACCGGGATGTGGACCCGGTGGGAGCTTGCATTGGCGCCCGCGGTTCCCGGATTCAGGCGGTGGTCAACGAATTGCGGGGCGAAAAAATTGATGTGATCCGCTGGTCCCCAGACCCGGCGACCTACATCGCCAACGCCCTGAGTCCGGCCCAGATTGAAGCGGTGCGGCTGGTGGACCCGGAAGGCCGCCAAGCCCATGTGCTGGTGCATGAGAACCAATTGAGCCTGGCGATTGGCAAAGAGGGGCAAAATGTCCGTCTGGCCGCCCGGCTCACCGGCTGGAAAATTGACATCAAAGATAAAAGCAAATACGACGCTGCCGCTGAGGATGCCCGCATCCAGGCCCTGATTGCCGAGCGGGAGCGGCAACAGGCTGCTAATGCCGACGAGACATAAATGCCCCCTGGCGTCCGCCGTTGTCTCAGTTGTCGCACCCTCGCCCCCCGCGAGCAGCTCTGGCGGGTGGTGCGGCTATTTCCCTCGCACCAGGTGGTATTGGACCGGGGCATGGGGCGTTCGGCCTACCTCTGTCCCCGCGCCGAATGCCTCCGCCAGGCGCAGCAGAAAAACCGGCTGGGCAAGGCGCTCAAAGCCCCTGTTCCCCCGGAAATTTACGCCCAACTCTGGGCCCGCCTCACAACAGCCGGTCCTGTACCAGACAGCCATCCTCCAGATGCACAATCCGGTCAGCAATATCTAAAATCCGGTGGTCGTGGGTGACCAGCAGAATCGTCGCCCCCTGTTCCTTGGCCAAGCGCTGGAGCAAGGCCACCACTTCCCGCCCGGTTTTCCCGTCCAAGGCAGCCGTCGGTTCATCCGCCAAAATCAAGCGGGGATGGCTAACCAGGGCGCGGGCGATGGCAATCCGTTGTTTTTGCCCCCCAGAGAGGTCATGGGGATAACTGTTGCATTTTTCCGCCAGCCCCACCGCCGCCAGCATGGCTTCTGCCAGCTTTTTGGCTTCCTGGGGCGGGATGTGGGGATGCAGTTCCAGGGCCATTTGCACGTTTTGCCGGGCGGTGAGAAATTCCAGCAGATTGTGCGCTTGGAAAATGTAACCGATCTGCCGCCGCAGTTGGGTTTGCAGTTTTTTGCTGGCGCCGTTTAACTCGTGTCCCAACACCCGCAAACTCCCTTTTTGCACCGACCGCAGACAGCCAATGAGCGTCAACAAGGTGGTTTTCCCCGAACCGGAAGGCCCGGTCAAAATCACGATTTCCCCCGCCCGCAGGGTGAGATTGATGTCAAACAGAATCTGCTTGTACAGGTCGCCTGTGCCGTAGGCGTGCTCCAAATGTTCAATCGCCACCACCGGCGGTGCCAGGGACGCAGCCGGGGCCGTCGCAACCAGGGGCGCAGTCTGCATAGGGGCCATCCCGACGTCGGATAGAGGGTAAACAAGTATTAAAAATTGTAACAAGTCCGGCAGGGGGTTGGCGGGGCCAGGGCAGGTTACCATAGGAAAGCAAAAACACAAGGTGGGGTTTGGGTGCGTAGTCATTTGTGCGGGCAACTCACCGCCAACGAGGTAGGGCAAGCGGTGCAACTGTGCGGCTGGGTGGAACATTACCGGGACCACGGTGGGGTAATTTTTTTCGACCTGCGGGACTACACCGGGCGGGTGCAGATTGTCAGCGACCCAGAGCGCACGCCTAAGTCCTACCCGCTGGCGCAGCAATTGCGGCTGGAATCGGTGGTGCAGGTGCGTGGGGTGGTAAGTCAGCGGCCTGCCGGTTCGGAAAATCCCCGCTTGCGCACCGGTGCTTTGGAAATCTATGCCAGCGAGTTGGTGGTCTTGAACCCGGTGACCCGTCCCCTGCCGTTTTTGCCTTCCGGGGGCGACCCGGTGCGCGAGGAATTGCGGCTGAAATATCGCTATCTCACGATTCGCGGGGACCGCTTGCAGCAGAATCTCCGTCTGCGCCATCGGGTGGTGCAATGTATTCGCCGTTATTTGGAGGACCAGTTGGGTTTTTTGGAAGTGGAAACCCCCATGCTCACCCGTTCTACCCCCGAAGGGGCGCGGGACTACCTGGTGCCGTCGCGGATGTATCCGGGGCAATGGTATGCCCTGCCCCAATCGCCCCAGCTATTTAAGCAACTGCTGATGGTAGGCGGCTGTGACCGTTACTATCAGATTGCCCGCTGTTTTCGCGATGAGGATTTACGGGCCGACCGACAGCCGGAATTTACCCAACTGGACATGGAATTGAGCTTTGTTTCTCTAGAGGAAATGCTCCAAATCAACGAAGAATTGGTCTGCCATGTCTTCTATAAGACGAAGGGGATAACTCTAAACAGGCCTTTTGCGCGTCTTAGCTACCACCAAGCCCTGGAGCGGTACGGCACCGACCGCCCAGATACCCGTTTTGGTCTGCAATTGGTAAATGTTTCGGATGTGTTGGCCGATTCGGGATTTCGGGTGTTTCGGGAGGCGATTCAGCAGGGGGGCCTGGTGAAAATTTTACCGGTTCCAGGCGGCAACGAAAAAATTTCCAATGTGCGCATTAAACCGGGCGGTGATTTATTCAAATTGGTTACAGAAGCGGGAGGGAAAGGCTTGGCCTATATACGGGTGCGCGAGGGATTGGAATTTGACACGATTGGGGCGATCAAAGAACATTTAACCGACGCGCAAAAGCAGGCCATTTTAGAACGCACGCAGGCGCAACCGGGAGATTTATTGCTCTTTGGGGCTGGCCCTGCCTCTCTGGTCAACAAATCCCTGGACCAATTGCGGCAACATCTGGGTCGAGAATTGGGTCTAATTGATCCCCAAGCGGTTTCTCTTGTTTGGGTGCTGGATTTTCCCCTGGTGGAATGGAACCCGGAACAACAGCGTTATGAACCATTGCACCATCCGTTTACGGCCCCGCACCCGGACGACATCGACCATTTGGAAACCGCTAGAGCCTTGGCCTATGATTTGGTGTGGAATGGTACGGAAATTGGCGGTGGCAGTTTGCGCAATTACCAGCGTTCTACCCAGGAAAAAATCTTTCATTTGATCGGTTTAGACCCTGCTGAGTACGAAGAGAAATTTGGTTTTCTGTTGGATGCTTTAGATTACGGTGCGCCACCCCACGGGGGTATTGCCTATGGTTTGGACCGGTGGGTGATGTTATTAGCGGGGGAAGATTCGATTCGGGAAGTGATGGCTTTTCCCAAAACCCAACAGGCGCGGGACTTACTCACCGATGCCCCGGCGGAAGTGACGCCCGAACAATTGCAAGAACTCCATGTGCGCTCGGAATTGCCCAAAACGCCATGAGTGCCGACCCACCCGAATTCTTACACGCCATTGCCCTGTTTAACCAAGGGGAGTACTACGCCTGCCATGACACGCTCGAAGCCCTGTGGATGGAGGCGACGGAACCCAAACGCACGCTTTATCAAGGTTTGCTGCAAATTGCTGTGGCCGGTTATCACCTCAACAATGGCAATCGGCGGGGCGCCATGTTGCTGTTGGGGGAAGGGTTGAGCCGCTTGCGCCGTTGTCAGGAATGGCCACCTGGCTGGGACTTTGCGGGATTGATACGCCAAGGGCAGGCACTTTTGGAGCGCTTGCAAACGCAACAGACCTGTGAATTTAACCTACGTTTGTTCGCCCTATAATAATGGAGAGTGCTTGCGGACGTGGCGGAATTGGTAGACGCGCTGGATTTAGGTTCCAGTCCTTACGGGTCAGAGTTCGAGTCTCTGCGTCCGCATGGGTGTTTCCTGGGAATTAGTTGAGCCATTTTTCTTCACATTGGGTAAGGCCGGAAGTCCCTTCAGCAAGTTCAGTTGCTATGCGTTTTGATAAGGCACGGGTAACCATTAATTGGGGTTGCGGTAAACCAGCCCAGAGGCTCGCGGTTAGTAAAATATAGTCGTTTCACAGGAAAATGCAACACTTTGAGGCACTGGTCATCACTGTATCCCCTTCCAGGACAGGGTTTTCAGGTAAAGGCGCATGTCGCAAACTTGTTTGAAATGACTAAAAGTTGGTGCTGAAAAGTATCGTGCTGGTAATTACAAAGGTGCCATAAATGATTACAACCATGCTATTAGACTGAATCCTAACAATGCTCGGGTCTATTTCTATCGAGGCGCTGATAAAGACGAACTAGGTGATTATCGTGGAGCAATTATCGTCATTTCGGTTGAGAATGCCACACGAACTTGCGCAATCATAATGTTTCGTTTTTATAGCTAAGCATACAAAGGTTGACATGATATGAGTCGCTGGGCGTAGCCCCACAATGGCGTAGCCATGAATCCTAAGGCGACAACCTTAACCTACCTAGCTATATTAAAAATGACTATATTAACTTTCTCAAGACACGCTGGGGTTGGCCCGCCATGTGGTTGTTTCTGGGGTGATTGTGCTTTGGATTGGCGCAATTTCTCGGCCCTTTTCGTTCCCATTCATGTTAATTTAACAAATAAGTCAATGATATTCCCTCGATGACCCATCTGCCGGACTATCGCTCCCTGCTTGCTGACACCCTGGCGCAGTACCAGGGGCAGGTGGATTTTTTGAGTATTCGTATCGAAACCATCCAAAGTACGGATATTGTCCTGCGCAACCGGCGCGTTGAGGCCCTGGGGGAACGGCTGGCAATTGGCGGGCAGGTGCGGGCCTGTCACCGGGGCGGCTGGGGTTTTGTGAGTTTTGATGGCCTGGATGACTTAGCAGAACAAGTGCAATACGCAATTACGGCAGCTAAGACGGTGGGTCACGAGCATACGCAATTGGCGCCGGTGGCCCCTGTGCAGGCGACCTGCCGCATGGAGATAACCGGCATTGACCCGCAAACGGTGCCGCTGGCGGAGAAAAAAGCCCTCTGTGCCCATTACCAAGAGGTTTTGCATTCGGTGTCGGATAAAATTACCAGCACGACGGTGCGCTATGGGGATGCGGCGCATCGGGTGCTGCTGGCCACCTCGGAGGGGACCTGGATTGACCAGTCCTGGGTGGATATGGAAATGCGGTTTAGCGCGACGGCGACGGGGGAGGGGATGGTGCAGGTGGGGCGGGAGACGACGGGTTCGCGCCGGGATTATGGGGATTTGCTGGGGTTGGATGCCCAGGTACGCGGGGCGGCGGAACGGGCGGTGCGGGCCTTGTCCTTGCCCAAGGTCAAAGGGGGGGTGTACCGGGTGGTGATTGACCCGATTTTGACCGGGCTGTTTGTGCATGAGGCGTTCGGCCATCTCTCGGAAGCGGATATGCTTTATGAAAATCCCGATATGTTGGCGGTGATGACCCTGGGACGACGGTTTGGGCCACCGGAATTGCAGATTTGGGATGGGGCGGCGCTGCCGGGGCATCGGGGGAGCTATGCCTACGACGACGAAGGGGTGCCGGCGGGGATGACGCAATTGGTCACCGACGGGGTGTTGACGGGGCGGTTGCATTCGCGGGAGACGGCCGGGAAGTTGGGGGAACCACCGACGGGCAATGCCCGCTGTTTGAATTACCATCACCCGCCGCTGGTGCGGATGACCAATACCTGGATTGCCCCAGGGACGGCTACGGTGGCGGATTTGCTGGCGGGTTTGGAAGACGGGATTTATGCCCGCAATTGGCTGGGGGGGATGACCAACGGGGAAATGTTTACGTTTACGGCGGGGGAGGCCTGGCGGGTGCGGCGGGGCGAGTTGGCAGAGCCGGTGCGGGATGTCACCCTGACGGGAAATGTGTTTCACACCCTGGCGCAGATTGAGGGCATTGGCAATGATTTGGTCTGGGATGAGTCGGGCGGCTGTGGCAAGGGGGGGCAAAACGGCCTGCCCGTAGGGTGTGGCGGTCCCAGTTTGCTGATTCGGGATGTGGTCATCGGCGGGGATTAGAACCGTCGCGTTGGGGTTGTGGTTGGGGTTGCTGGGGTGGCTGTGGCAACAACAACCCCGTGCCCACCCGGAGCTACCCATGACCCCGGTGGCGGTGCTGGTCTATGGGGATGAACCGGCGGGGGTGGCGGCGGCGATCCAGGCGGGACGGGAGTTGCAGGGCCAGGGCGCGGTGCTGTTGGTGCGTCCCCAACCGGAATGGGCCTGGGTGGGCGGGGTGTGGACCCGGGGTGGGTTGGCCTACCTGGACCGGAACCAGATGCGGGGCCATCCCCCGGCCTGTGGGTTTTATCAGGAGTTGTTGGCGGCTTCCCAGGTGGAACGCATCGCTGCCAATCCGGGGGCGATGGATTGGGCGATGCGCACCTTGCTGCGGGAGGCGGGGGTGGAATTACTGCACCAAACCCAGTTAACGCCCCAGGTGCAAGGTTCCCGGGTGGTGCGGTTGACCCATGCGCGGGGGCAGTTCCAGGCGGCGGTGGTCATTGATGCCAGCCCAGAGGCGGAACTGGCGCAACAGGCAGGGTTGCGCTACGAAAAGGGGTTTGCCGGGGTGGGGTTGCCGCAGGTGACCTTGGCGGTCTCGCCGGTGTTTGAACTGGCGCCCCTGAGCTTGAAGCAGTTGGCGGCCATCGAAGCCCGGATTTTGCGCAACCCCCTGCTGATGCAGGAATTACGCCAGCGTATCCGGCGGGAGAATACCCCAGCGGCGGCGGACGCTTTACTTTGCCATTTCCACGTGCCGATGCGGGTGCAGGGAGATTATGCGGACATCTACAGCATGGCGCTGGGGGCAGCCTACCACCGGTTTCGGGGAATCCCCTTGCGGCGGGGGGCGCCGGTTTTTTTGGATCGGGGCAATGTGGCGGCCATTGCCCCGGATCGTCTGTCCTTCAATGGCCTGTTATTCCAACTACCCACCCGCGATGTCGAACAGTTGATCCGCCACCAGCGCCAGCCCACACCCCAGATGCTCCAGGAGTTGCGCCATCTGCAAACCTGGCTGCGGCGGTTCCCGGAGGCGCAGCGGGTAGAGGTGTTCCCGCCCTTGGAAGTGTATGTGCGGCATTTGATCACCATTACCGAAGTGCTGGCCCCTTTGGATGTGGCGCAAATTTTGGCCGGGGGGGTGCCGCCAGGGGAGGCAATTGGGGAATTTCGCTATGCGTTTGATGCGCGGGGGGGGATTCCCGGTTGGCCGTACCCTTTGCCCCCCACCGTCACCTTTCGCTATGGGGTGGGCAGCTCGCTCACACGCTTGGAGAATTTTGCAGTCATCGGCGGGGCGGCGGGCTTTCCGGGTTTGGCAGCCACCGTCGGACGCATCGAGGAGCGCAAGGTCTGCACGGGCGCTTATCTGGGCAAACTGGCAGCGCAGGCGGTGCAAACGGGAGCACCCCTCAACCGCCTGGCTAGGACGTTCCCTTTGCCGGAACCACCTTGAAGCGAACGGTGGCCGTGACCTCCGGGTGCAAACGCACCTGGGCTTCGTAGGTCCCCAACTTGCGGATATCCGGGATGGTAATGTCGCGCCGGTCCACCACCTGCCCCGTGCCTGCCTGGATCATCTCGGCCACGTCTTTTTCCGTGACGCTGCCAAACAACTGCCCTTGCTCGCCGGCGACCATCGGCAGGGTCAATTCCCCAATCACCTCCAGTGCGGTTTTGCGGGCCAGCGCCGCCTCTTTTTCCTGAATCTTCCGCTGCCGTTCCAGTTCCTGCCGCCGTTCTAGCTGCCGCAGGACGCTGGGGGTCGCCATCACCGCCTTGCCTTGGGGAATCAAATAGTTGCGGGCATAACCAGGAGCAACCTCCACCAATTCCCCCGCTTGGCCCAACTTGGCTACCGGCGTCGTCAATACCACCTGCACCCGCTTTGCCATATGGGTTTGCCAACCAAAAGTGCAATCTATAAAAATACCAGATGGGTTGGATGAAAACAAGTAATTGCCCCTTTGCGCCAGCAGCAGCCGCTTATTGTTACAGTATATGTTGAATCCTAACGAGGATTTCTCATTTTTGCGGGACTGTTTTTCTAAGCGTAGGTGCGTTGTGGAGACGGTTCAACCAAAGCCGCTACAGCCTGGTGGGAGTTCCTGGTGGCCGCTGGTCTGGCGGTGGCTGGGGGTGTTGCTTGCCGTGGTTTGCCTGTGGTGGGGCTGGAGCCATTGGCCTCCACCGGACCCCTACATTAAAGAAGTGTTAAAAACTGTCGGGGATGCCAAGCGGGGACGCGATATTTTTTTACAAAATTGCGCCAGTTGTCACGGGGCGGCGGGTGCGGGTCACGTGGGGCCGTCGTTGCACGGGGTGGTCAAACGGCGCTCGCCGGTGGGGGTGATTCGCCAGGTCATCGAGGGGCGCACGCCGCCGATGCCCCAGTTTCAACCCAGTCCCCAGGCGATGGCCGACCTGTTGCGGTATCTGGAACAGTTGCCTGACCGCTGAGGTTGATGGGGATGGCCATGCCTTGGGATGCGGTGGCGCTGGTCTCGACGGGGCTATTGACGGCGTTGCTGGCGGTGGGGTTGGTGTTTTTTGTGCGGGCGGCGGTGCAAGACCGTACCCAGACCCAGCGGATTCCCTTGCAAGGGGCGGTGGGGACGACGATGAACCAACTGCGCCTGTTTTTGCAACAGCGGGGGTATCACCTGGTGGCCGGGGAGCCAGGGATTCCCCAACTGGTCTGGCAGGGACGGGTGGCGCCCAGTTGGCCGTTGGCTCTGTTGCTCTCTCTGTTGGTGGGGGTCAGTGGGTTGTGCGTCGGTCTGGTGATGGCCAGTGTGGTGCCGACATGGGGCGGTAAACCCCTGGCGTTGGCTTTGCTGGCGCCGGTGGCGGGTCTTTTTTATTGGCGGGGGGCCGGGCGGGTAACGCAGGTGATTGTCCAAGTGCAGGACCATGCCCTTGAGATCACGGCACAACGGCATGAGTTGCAACGCCTGCAGTCTTGGCTCCAGGTGGCTGCCACCACTGCACCTGACCCGGTGGCGTCACCACCAACACCGTCCCCTGGGGACAACACACCCACCGCGCATCCGTAAACAGCGGTTCTGAGGCCAGCACCACGCCCGGATAGTCGGGATGCCCCTGCAAATAGTACAGACTGGGGGCCGTGCCCCCGTGCGCCAGGCGGCAGGCAATCAACCGTTCCCCATCGCTGAGGATGAAATTAAACGTCACCTCCAGGTCGGGCGCCAAAGCCAGCAGACTGACAAAACTGTCGTACAGGGCTTGGGCCAAATCGCCTGTGCCTCTGTAATGGTGCAGAATCCAGGCGAATAAATGCTCTGAATCCGTCAGCCCTTGGATATTCAGGTAATCCTCGTCCGTCAGTTGGCGGCGCAAGGGGCGGTACAAGGTCTGGCGGAAATGGGCTACCCGGCCATTGTGCACGGCGCTCAGGTGGTTTTGCACAAAGGGCTGGCAATTGCTGTAGTCCACCGCCAACCCAGGCGTGGCACTGCGCACATAGCCCAGCAGACAGCCGCTGGTGATGTACGCGCACAGACTGGGCAGGTTCAGGTCATTCCAAATGGGCAGGATGTTTTTGTAGGTAAATGGTTCAGGACGCCGGCGGCGGTCATACCAGCCCAGGCCAAACCCATCCCCGTTGAGCTGTCCGGCGGTCATCTCCCGGGGCGCATACCCCTGCACCAACAAGGAATGGGGCGGCGTGAGAATCACATCCTGAAGCGGTATGGGTTCTCCTAGGTAAGCCACCAAACGACACATGGGCCAAGGTTAGGTCTGAGCCTGACGAAGTTGCGCCAGTGCCATGTCCAAAGAAGTCGCCGGTTCCTGGCAGGTCAACCCCCGACACACCAAGGCCACCCCCGGCAGGTCGGTCGCCGTTTGCCAGACCGTCGTCGGGAAAAAGCGCTGGGCAATGGCTGCCACCAGTTCCGGCTGGGCCTTCACCTGCACCGGATGCAACCAAGCATCCAGCGCCATCAGCAAACTGGGACAACTTTGGGGCGCTTCCTGGATAATCTGCCCAAACGCCCGCAACCCCTGTTCGGCCCGGTCCAGATAGCGCATATCCCCCGTCAGCAGCGCCAACCGCACCAAATTCGCCAGCGCCACCCCATTAGCCGAGGGAATGGCATTGTCCTCGCAGGGACGTTCCCGCACCAACAAATCCCCACTGGCTGCCGCTGCCGTTGCATAGTACCCCTGGGACGTCTCGCTCCAGTAATGGGCGTCAAACCGCGCCTGAAACATCTGGGCCTGCGTGAGCCACCCTGCCGCCTCCTGGTCGTTCCCCAAAGCCAGTGCCATCTGGTGCAGGTCAATCAGCGCCTTGATCCACAGCGCATAATCTTCCGCCTGCGCCACCACCGCCACCTGGCCATCGTAATTCAGCCGGTAAAACTCCCCATTGACCCACTGGGATTCCCGGATAAATGCCGCACAGCGGGTTGCCAGTTCGGCGTAATGGGGGACTTGAAACACCACCGCCGCCCGCGCCAGCCCAGAAATCACCAGACTATTCCAGGCCACAATCATCTTCGTATCCGTCACCGGCGGAATCCGTCCCGGCCAAGTCATGGTTTTCGCCGCTTGGGCATCCCGCGCCGGGGGAACAAACGCACAGGCTGCCGGCGGCGCCCCATAGCGACGGGCAAACAATTTGGCCAACGCCGCTTCCACCGGCGGTGCCAGCGCCCCCCCCTGCACCCGTTGCAACACAATCAACCCCTCAAAATTGCCCCCCGGTTGCACGTCAAACGCCGTCTGCAGCGCCTGGAATTCCGCCGCATCGAGCAATTCCTGCAACTCCTGATACCCCCACACATAAAATCGTCCCTCTTCCGGTTCCGCATCCTCTGGGCGCACAAAACTATCCGCATCCTGCGCCGCGTAGAAATACCCCGCTTCCGCCCGCATTTCCCGCTCTAACCAGGCTACCGTCTTGACCACCGCCCGCCGGAGGGATTCCTCCTGCACCCCGGCGCTCCACAGGTTGCTGAGGTATTCCAAAATCAGGCCATTGTCATACAACATCTTTTCAAAATGGGGCACGGTCCAGGTGGGGTCCACCGTATAGCGATGCCAGCCCCCCGCCACATGGTCAAAAATACCCCCCAGCGCCAGATGCAGCCCCCGTTGCACCGCCGGATGTTCCCCCTCAACTGCCCCCCGACTTGCCTGCAAAGCCGCCTGGGCGTAGGGGATCATGGGAAACGAATTCCCCGGCCCCTGGTAGCGCAAAATGCTGGTGATTTTGTGATAGCCATGCGCTAGCGTTGGTTGGTCCAACGTACTGACCGCAAGCAGTTTGTTGGTGGATTCCAGATATTCCCGAATTTGTGCCTTGACCAATTCCACCTGGTCCTTGCCCTCGTCGTACCGCTGGCGTACTGCCCGCAGGAGGTCCAAAAAACCGGGACGGCCATAGCGGGGCGTCAGCGGGAAATAGGTGCCGCCGTAAAACGGCGTCAGGTCGTAGGGGTCCAGGAACACATTGAGCGGCCAACCCGCCTGCCCAATCATCAACTGCACCGCCTGAATATAAATGTGGTCCAAATCGGGCCGTTCTTCCCGGTCCACTTTGATTGGCAAAAAATAGCGATTCATGTATTCGGCCACCGCCGCATCGGAAAAGGCTTCCCCCTCCATGACCGTACACCAGTGGCAACTGGAGTAGCCAATCGAGAGAAAAATGGGTTTATTATCCTGGCGTGCTTGGGCAATGGCCGCTTCCCCCCAAGGCCACCAGTCAATGGGATTGTGGCCGTGTTTACGCAGGTACAGACTCTGGGCGTGAATCAGACGGTTGGCCATAGGTGCCCCTCGCACTTGCTTTTTTTACAGTGTAAAGCCCCGGCGCGCAAGGGGGGGGAAATTTCTCAAGGCAAACCCCGATTTAGCGCTCCAGCAGGCGCAGGGAGTTGGCCATCGCGGTCACTTCCCGGTCATAGCGGCGCCGCTGCTTGGCCGGATAAACCAACTCAAAACCAACTTGCCGTTCGGGACGCACGATTTTTTTCAGGTAGAAAATCCGGGCACCATCTGCTTCGTAGCCCGATACGACAAAAAACCCTGGCCCCAGGGTGCGGTAAGTGACCTGGCGGCGATGTTCCCGGCAACGGTGCAGTTCTGCCTGGAATGCGCCGGTTAGGGTTTCGCCTAAGACATTGTACCCACCCCAGACCCGCAATGTCGTGCCATCTTTGCCGATAAAGACCTGTCCATCCCCATTGGCGGATTCCCCCTGGGGCATCAAGTCGCGCGGATAGGCAATGCGGTAACCAAAACGGGCATTGCGGTAGGTCTGGAACCCGGCCTGGGCAACAAGCCAAGGGACAATCAGGGTTGCGGGCGTCATCGTCAGCATCCAACCCCACAACCCCAAACCCAGCAGCCAACGCCCCGGCGTCATTCCCCAGCCCATCCCCTACCGTCGCCTCACCGATGAAGAATCGCAAATCCCAGCCTTTGTTCCTGTGCTCCAGAAATTTTTAGGAATCAGCGCCAAATCGTTCCCGAAGGCGGCGACCTACTTCTCTGGCAATTTCGGGACCGACATCGAAGCGATTCAGCTCTGCTTGGGTGATGTAACCAATTGATTTTCTATAGGTGACTTTTGCTTGTTGCATCCGTTTTTGCATCGCTAAGACATCTTCTAAGCTATGTAAAGCTGTCGGGAAAAGCCCCCAATTTGACATGGCTCTTTGCAATCTTTGGTAATGGGTTTTCAGGACATTTTTATAGCTTGTGCTATGGGGGAGATGTACCGCATCAAAACCCGGCGGATAATCAAAAGGCGTTCTGCTCGCATTGGTGGTCACCAAATACTTCTCTGGACTAAATTCCGTTTCGCAATCTATGGCTTTTATTTGCGCTAGAAATCCCAGGGGTATTTTGGGATTCACATGATAAAAACCGATGCTTGTGTTATGGGTGGGGTTGATCATGATGCGAATAAAGGTTCGACTGTTATATTCTTGTAATTCTTCGGCAACAGTCATATCCTCAATGTCTCCTGCCCAAGTATATCCTTGTTCTATGAGGGCAGATTGCAGGCGATGGTAATAGGCTAGATCAACATAACCCCGGAATTCTTCTGAGTTGACAACGCGGTATTCATGGGTATTACCAAAGCAAGATTTCAGGGTTTTATAGATTTTTTCGACAGCAGTTTCAATCTCATCTTTAGACCCTGACCTTCTATTAGTTTTGACCGCTTCATTCGCATCAATATCTAAAACCATAGGAATCCCTAGAAAACTTGCCAGATTGCGACCTAAATGTTCAAATTCAGTCCTGTCTGGTCCGTTGTTTAGTCTGTCTAGTGAATAATAACGGTAGTCTGAGCAGTCTATTTGGAAACAATGATTTGGTGAATTACCAACCATCACCAGGGAATAGAAATAGTACCGATCATTATCACTATCCACGTCGGATTCGACTCGCAAAGAAATTTGAGAATAATTAGATAGATGCAATCTTTTTTTAATAGAGACTGGGCGTTTTAATAGTTTGGCAAGAAGAGATCGTTGGATATGGATTAAATTCCCTTGACTTAAATCAAAAAATAACACATCCTCAACTACATTCGTTTGGCAACACAACACAAACATAGCAATGTAAATAATGCAAAAGAATACAATCTGTAAACTCACTATTACTTTTCCAGATATAGGCTCACCGTTCAATAACTTGGATTCAATAACTTGAATGAGTGGGTCAACTAAAGAAAATCGCAGAGCTATAAACAAAATAATAAGACCCACAAGTGCAGACGAAAGAAGGGCAACAATACCAAGGTAAAGAGTAGATATTGTGATGTTACGTTCCACAAAGACTTTAGCCTGATAAGGACTGATTTGTACCCACTGTTTAGCCATAATGATTCCTTAATCTTGGGTTTGCTTTTGATTCCTGTATTAATTCTTTTTCCCTTGGGCGTCAAGGGATTGTTCCTTTTGGAGACAAAACCCGCCCTCTATGGCCGCGATGCCCTACCGGCATTCGTCGCCTTGGGCATGCTTGCCTTCGCTGCTATTCCCAGGTCCCCGCCGGTTGTTCTATGATAAAAGGATGAATTTTTGCCCTGTCTGCCATGACCTGCGACCGGATTTTGATTTTTGACACCACCTTGCGGGATGGGGAGCAGTGCCCCGGTGCAAGTTTGAATACGGAAGAAAAGTTGGTGATTGCCCGCCAGTTGGCGCGTTTGGGGGTGGACATTATTGAGGCGGGGTTTGCCTACGCCAGTCCGGGGGATTTTGAGGCGGTGCAGACGATTGCGCGAGAGGTGCGCGAACCGGTGATCTGTTCGTTGGCGCGGGCAGTACCGGCGGATATTGAGGCGGCGGCTAAGGCCCTGGAACCGGCAGCCCGTCCCCGCATTCATACGTTTATTTCCACGTCGGATATCCATCTGAAGCATCAATTGCGCAAAAGCCGCAACGAGGTGTTGGATATTGCGGTGGCGATGGTGCAAAAGGCGAAACGTTATGTGGATGATGTGGAATTTTCGCCGATGGATGCGGCGCGCTCTGACCCGGAATATCTGTACCAAGTCCTGACGGCGGTCATCGAAGCGGGGGCGACGACGGTCAATATCCCGGATACGGTGGGCTATCTGATGCCGGAGGAGTTTGGGTTGTTGATTAAAGGCATCCGCGAACATGTGCCCAACATTGACCGGGCGGTGATTTCGGTGCATGGGCACAACGATTTGGGGGTGGCAACGGCGAATTTTTTGGAGGCAATTAAGCAGGGCGCTCGGCAGGTGGAGGTGACGATTAATGGCATCGGGGAACGGGCAGGGAATACGGCGCTAGAAGAGGTGGTGATGGCGTTGCATGTGCGGCGCAGTTACTTTAACCCGTTTTTGGGGCGACCGCCGGAATCTACCGAACCTTTGACCCGCATTGATACGACCCAGATTTACAAGACGTCGCGCCTGGTGTCGAGCTTGACGGGGATGGTGGTGCAGCCCAATAAGGCGATTGTGGGGGCGAATGCTTTTGCCCATGAGTCGGGGATTCACCAGGACGGGGTGCTCAAGCATCGGCAGACCTATGAAATTATGGATGCCCGCACGATTGGCTGGCAGGCGAATCAGATTGTGTTGGGGAAACATTCCGGTCGCCACGCGTTTCGGACGCGGTTGCGGGAGTTGGGGTTTGACCTGAACGAGCAGGAGTTGAACCGGGCGTTTTTGCGGTTTAAGGAGTTGGCGGATAAGAAAAAGGAGATTACGGACCGGGATTTGGAGGCAATCGCCAGCGATGAGATGCAAACGCCGCTGGTGGTGAATTTCCGTCTGGAGCGGGTGCAGGTGTCTTGTGGGGATCACGAAATTCCTACGGCGACGGTGACGGTGCGGTTGCCCAATGGGGAGGAGCGGACGGATGCGGCGACGGGAACCGGGCCGGTGGATGCGGTCTATAAGGCGATTAACCGGGTGGTGGCGGTGCCCAATCGGTTGGTGGAATTTTCCGTGCAGTCGGTGACGGAGGGGATTGATGCGATTGGGGAGGTGACGATTCGCCTGGAGTATAACCAGCGCACCTACAGCGGTCATGCCGCCAATACAGACATTATCGTGGCGGCGGCGCAGGCGTACATGAACGCCCTCAACCGGCTGTACAATGCCATGCACCAGCAACCGACACCGGTGGTCACCAGTCAAACCTGATATGAGCGATGGCTGGACCTGGCGGGCACTGCGGGGGGCGACGACGGCGGAAGCCAATACGATTCCGGCGATCCGGGAGGCGGTGTTGGAGTTGTTGGATGCCCTGGAGCGGGAAAACCAGCTTGACCCGCGGCAGTTGTTGAGTGTGACGTTTAGTGTGACGGCGGATTTGGATGCGATTTACCCGGCCACGATTGCCCGCGAGCGTCCCCATTGGGATGAGGTGGCGATGTTGGATGTGCAGCATATGCGGGTGAGTCAGGAGGTTCCCCGCTGCATTCGCCTGTTGGCCCATGCCCATCTGCCGGCGCACCAGCGGCTGGTTCATCCCTATTTGCGGGGAGCCAAACGGCTGCGCCCGGATTGGAGTTATCGGCACTAGGGCCATGGAAGTGCGGGCATTTCAGGTGGTTCAGGCCGTATCCCGCCTGGACCAGGGGTTGGTGCAGCAGTGGCCGGAATTTTCTCGCAGTCGGCTGCAAAAGCTGATCCAGCAGGGCTATGTGCGGGTCAACCAGCAGGTACAAACGGACAAAAATTATCCCCTGCGTCCGGGGGATTGGGTGCATCTTGCGATTCCCGACCCGCAACCTTTGGACACGCCCGCGCAACCGATGGCCTTGGACATTCTCTATGAAGATGACCACCTGCTGATGCTCAACAAACCGGCGGGGCTGGTGGTGCATCCGGCGCCCGGCCATTGGGACGGTACGTTGGTGAATGCGCTGTTGGCCCATTGCCCGAATTTGTTGGCGATGGCGGACAAACAACGGCCCGGCATTGTGCATCGTTTGGATAAGGACACCACCGGGGTAATGGTGGTGGCCAAAACCGCGCTGGCGCAACAGCATCTGCAACAGCAAATCCAAAGTCGGCGTCTGGGGCGGGAATATCTGGGTTTGGTGCACGGGCGATTGCCCCAGCCAACCGGCACGATCAACGCGCCCATTGGACGGCATCCCCAGCAGCGGCAGAAAATGGCCGTGGTTCCCAACGGGCGACCGGCGGTGACCCATTGGCAGGTATTGGCAACCCAGGGGAACTACAGTTGGGTGTATTTGCGGTTGGAAACGGGACGTACCCACCAAATCCGGGTGCATCTTAGCCATTTGGGACATCCTTTGGTCGGCGACCCGCTGTACAGTCGCAAGGGGGTCACCCAATTACCGGGGCAAGCCCTGCACGCCTGGCGGTTGCGCTGCCAACATCCGGTCTCCGGGGCATGGCTCACCGTCACGGCCCCCTTACCGGAACCCTTGGTGCGTTTGTTGCGCCATTTGGGGTTCAAAAATGACCACCTAGGGGAGATTCCGGCTCAAAACGCTCCACCGGCCAATCGGGATTGACCCCACCAATAATCACCGTTTTCAAGGGCACGTATTCCCGGGCAAATTGGCGCAACGCATTGAGCAAAATATCCAGCGCAATGCCATCGCTGGTGCCCAAATCAAACCAACAGCGCGCCCAACAATCCTTATATTCCACATCCCCCATATTATGCATCACCGCCAAGAACACAGCCTCCCCCCTTTCCACATCGTAGGGGAAAAAATTGAGGTCGTAGCCCTGGTCATGCACCTGGAGATTTTCCGCATTAAATCCCCCCAATTTCCCCAACAAAAACCAGGAACTGAAAATTTCTTCCAAATAATGCTTGTGCTCCTGGGTTGGCGGCTGGGGAAATTCCACCCACACCCACAAATTAAACACATCCACTTCCCGAAATTGAATCTTCATGGGGGCGTCGCCACCAACCGTCGTTGCGCCCGTTCCCGTTCGCGGCGAATTTGCTGCACCAAGGTTGGGGGCAATTGCGCGGCCATCGCCAGGGACTGGTCAAACCACTGCACCGCGGCACTGTAGTTTTGCTGCCCTGCCAAAATCTGCGCCTTAAGGTAGTGCAATTCCGGGTGGTTGGGGGCAGCGCTCAAGGCTCTGTCCACAGCGGCCAGGGCCTCAGGAAACCGCTGCAAATCCCGGTAGACCAAGGCCAAACCACGATACACCAGGTAAGGCGGCGCCCCCGAACGTTCCAGGCGACCGACCGCATCCTGCAGGTTGCTAAAGGGGAGATTGACCGCCAACAGCACATCCGCAAACCCGCGAATCACATTCAATTCCGGGTCGTTGGGGTTGACCAGGGCCGCTTGGTCAAAGGCGGCAAAAGCCAGCCGCACCTTGTCCAACAACTGCGGCACCACCGGCCACAAATTTTTGCGGTGTTCCGTAGCGATGACGCCCCCTTGCAGAAAATGCGCCACCCCCACGTACAGATGCCCGCGCAGGGGGTCGCTGGCCTGGAGGGCTTGGGCGGCCTGCATCGTCTGGGCGGCGGCCTGGGCCATCGTCGTCATGTCCTCATCCAGGTAGGCAATGGCTGCTTGCAGGGCATACACCAGGGGTTCTGTGGGGTTTTGGGGCAACAGTTGCGCGAGAATGGCGCGCGCCTGCGGGTAATTCCCATAGACAAACACCTGCTCAAACAGTTGCTCGGTCTGACTGTCAATGGGGCGGGGGGGTTTACGCCGAAAAGGGTCACCCGCCTGCACCGGCGCCAGCCAGAGGGTCAACGCCGCCCACAACGCCAACCCCCCCTTGGCACCCCTTGCCACCGCGTTAAATCCGTTCATTGCTGAGTACGGTGGTCTTGAACGTGCCTTTTTCCACCCGGACGACCGTGCGGATCGAGTAACGACCGGCTGCGGTTTCTTCAGGAGAACCACCCCGGAAGGTAAAAATCCAGGCGTCTCCCACGTCTTCGTAACGGGCTTCCCCCTTCGTACCTACGGTTTGGTGCATGGCCGGTTCCGTGCGATAGACGGCAATGCCCCCATTTACCCGTTCCCCCGCAAAACGGGCCTGATTTTGGGCGCGCTTCAGGTTGGCAATGGTTTGGAAGCGGTTTTCCTGTGCCAGGGTGGGCAAGGTAGGTAAGACGGGCACACTCGCCAGCAGCAACCCAATTCCCAACAGCCAAGGACGCATCGTGACCTCCCGGTATGTACTCCTATTATGAAGCAGCCGACGGCGGGAAGTTCCGCCTGAAGTGGAGATAATGGCGTACCGCGCGCGTCAAGGGTGTCGTTTGGGCATCAATCTGATGCAGGTGTAACCCCTGTAGGTGTGGCCGCAACGCCGCCGTTTGCGCCGGTGTCCAATGCCCCTGGTACAGCACCAAAGCGCCGCCGGGTTTGAGAAAGGGCGCCCCATACGCCAAAGCCTGGGCCGCCGGAGCCACCGCCCGCAAAAGCACCAAATCGTAGGCGTGATGATAGGGCGCAGTGACACCCAAAACCTCTGCCCGTCCTGTCAAGGTCGTGACATTGGCCAGACCCAAATCCGCAATCACCTGGGCCAAAAAGCGGGTTTTTTTCTGGCGGGCATCCAACAGCGTCACCTGCCAATGGGGGTGCAGCATGCCGACGACCAACCCCGGAAACCCCGCCCCGGTGCCCACATCGAGCACCCGCCAGGGTTCAGGATGCCCCAGGTACGGTCGAATCCCCTGGGCACTGTCCCAAAGGTGCTTTTCCCAAAAGTCTGCCGGGGTGGTGATGCGGGTGAGATTCATCCGGGCGTTGCCCTGCAATATGGCGGTGTACAGGGCCTGCCAGCGGGGGTCAGGCGGCGTTGCCGTCCCCGGCCAGGCAGCCAGCGGGCTGGGTAAAAGGTGCATGGTTAGGGTGTGCAAGCCACAGAAGCGGGGGAATGGTTGGGGCAAAAGTTTGCGAATTTCCGCCTGCCCCTTTGCGCAATGGTTGGGGTGGCAATGTCGGCAAAAAAGGTGTTAACTGCCCAAAGCCTTGCTTTTGGCTCATTTCCCATCCTTACCCGGCAATCCCAGGGACGGATGGAGCGACTGGCTAGGGCGAACCTATCGCTGATCTATAGCTGATCTTAAATTCTTTTCCGGTACCACCCTGGCTTTTCTACCATAGAAGCACATCGCCTGGGAGGGGAATGGCTATGGTGACAACCGACGCAGTGGTAGCGCTCCAAGCCCCCAAGGATGTGTCCCTGGGGGAAATTGAATCTGCCTTGAGCCAGATTTGGCTGGGGGTAGATGGAGATGGAGAGGCAGGCCCCCGCGCGGTCCGGGCGACCACCTTTACCCTGGTGGTGTACGAAGCGGCAGATGGGGCGGCGCACATTGCCCCCTCTGTAGAAGGTCTGGCGGTGCAAAATCCCTGCCGTGTGATCCACCTGCGTCCCCGCCACGACCTGGAGGAACAGCCCTTGACGGCCCAGGTGGCGGCCTATTGCCCCATGCAAAAACGGGGACAGAGTAATTTGATTTGCTGTGAATACATCACCCTGACGGGTGCGCGGGCGACCCTGGAACGTTCCTTGGGGTTGATCAACGCCCTGCTTATCGGCGATTTGCCCACCTATCTTTGGTGGCAAGCCCACCCGGACCCGGAGGATGTGCTGTTGCAGGGGTTGATTCACCTGCGGGAGCGGGGCGGGTTGCGGGTGTTGGTGGATTCGGCCACCTTTTGCCAACCGGAACGGGGATTGCTGGATTTGCAGCGGTTGCTTCAGATGGATGTCCCCTTGGCGGATTTGAACTGGGGTCGTTTGGGGGTGTGGCTGGAACTGACGGCGGCCGCTTTTGACCCCCCGGACCGGCGCGCCGATTTGCCCAAAATTGACCAGGTGGTGATTGATTACGAAAAGGGCAATCCCGCCCAGGCCCTGCTGTTTTTTGGCTGGTTGGCCAGTCGGTTGGGTTGGGTGCCCCAGGCCCATACCATCGAACACGGCGACTACGACATTCACCGGATTCTCTGCCATTCCCCCGAAGGCCAGGAAATCAAAGCGGAATTGGCCGGGTTACCCCTGCCGGATGTGGGGACAGTGGTGGGGGATTTGGTCGGCCTACGGCTGGATTCGGCACAACCGCATGCCAATTGCTGTACGGTGCTCTGTGCAGAAACCACTGGCTGTATGCGCCTGGAGGGGGGCGGCAAAGCCCAGTTTTGTCGGGTTGAACAGGTCAGCACCCTGCGGGACATTCCGGCGGAAACCCTCTTGGGACAGCAAATCCAGCGGTGGGGACAGCAAAGCATCCTCTTTCAAGAAAGTCTGGCGGTGACGGCAGCCATCCTGGAAGCGCCGTTGCTCCCTTGTCTGCCCAATGTAAAAACTTCGTCATAAAACTGGACGGCTGGGGTGGTCTGGGGAAATAATAAAAAACTCCTAAGGAACGGCCATGCTGCAGCCGCCAGCTTGCGGGTCACCGTTGCTCCCATGCTCAGCCGTCGTGCCTACCGTCGGTTTTGCTTGGTTCTGTTGCTCGCCTGCCTGTGGGTGTTGGGGGCGTGGTTGCCGGGGCGGGGCTATGTGGAGCGGAGTCGGCCACCTTTGGCGTTGCACTTTGATGGCACGCAGCCTTTTGCAAATGGGCGGGCCGGGGTGAAACAGGGGGCATGGCATGGGTATATTGACCATGCGGGGAATTTGGTTATTCCTTTGAAATATCAGGATGCCCGCCCTTTTCGTGAGGGGTTGGCGGCGGTGGAATGGGGGGAGAAATGGGGATATATAGATAAACAGGGCAAGACGGTCATTCCCTTTCAGTTTGCGCGGGCGCTGGATTTTAGCGAAGGGTTGGCGGCGGTTCACAACGGCCAGGGTTGGGGCTTTATCAACAAAGCGGGGCAGGTGGTGATTCCCTGTCAGTTTGACCATGTGTTGAATTTCAAAGAGGGTTTGGCGGCAGTCAAGCGGGGGAGTAAGTGGGGCTATGTGAATCGCGCCGGTCGCCTGGTGATTCCCTGCAAGTTTGATAATGTTTATAGTTTTTCCGATGGTTTGGCACGGGTAAAACAGGGCAATTCCTGGAGTTTTATTGATGACAAAGGGCGGGTGCAGATCGGGGAATTTTTCACCTGGGCGCAGCCATTTCATGAGGGTTTGGCCGCGGCCAGCAAAGACGGCTTTTGGGGCTATATCAACACCAGCGGGCAGTGGGAAATCGGTGCCCAATTTCACCAGGCCCTCAAGTTTACCGAAGGTTTAGCACCGGTGATGTGGCAATCCCGCTGGGGGTACATCAACCGCCAGGGGGTGTTGGTCATTCCCTACACCTACGAGGAAGCCTGGTATTTTCGCGAGGGATTGGCCTTGGTGCGGCAGGGAAACAAATGGGGATACATTGACAGTACGGGCGCCCTGGTGATTCCCTGCCAGTTTGACAATGCCGAGTCTTTTAGTGAGGGAAAAGCGCCGGTGAAGTTTGCCAAGGAGTGGGGGTACATCAACCGGGCGGGACAACCGGTGTTTCCCTATGCGTTGCAGGTGGCGATGCAAAAACCCCTTAGCGATACACTTGAGGGTGAATGACCCGCCAGGCCAGCCACCCCAGCCCCACCACCCACAGCACCAGCCACGCCAACAGCAAGGGAGCACCCGGCGGCCAGGCCAACGGCCAACGGAGCAAATCCAGCAGCGCCGATAGGGGCAAAACGCGGGCAATCCCCCACAGCAAGGGCGGCAGATGGTCTCTGGGAAAATACACGCCGCACAGGGCAAACATGGGAATCACCACCAGGAAAATCGGGACATTGATCTGATCCACCGTGCGAACCAGCCCGGCAGTCAACAGGCCAATCCCCCCGAACAACAGCGCGCCCAACAGCAACAGCGGCAAGCACGCCAGGAACGCCCCAAGGGGATACAACCCCAGCCCTACGACCACCACCCCCGTTGTCACTCCAGCCAGCAGCCCGCGGGTAGCCGCCCACAGCCAATCCCCCAAAAAGACTTCGTTAAAGGTTAACGGCGCCGTCAGGAGGGCGTGCCAGGTTTTCTGTAGGTGCAGGCGGACAAAACTGCCATACGCCCCCTCAAAAAAACTCTGAAATAACACGCCCACGGCCATCATCCCAGAGCCAACAAAGGGCAAATAACCTACTTCCTGGCCCTGATAGTTCAGGTGGGGGATCAAAGGACCCAGGCCAAACCCGAAGGCCATCAGGTACACCAACGGTTCCGACAAGGGAGGCAAACTATTCACCAACCAGGTATTTTGATAAACTTTGGCATGCCGCCGCCAAACCGAGTAAATGCCCCAGCCGCTCAACCCGCCACCGGCCAATTTACCCCAGCCCATGCACCCTTTCCTCCTATAATCAAAAGATGACTTGGGGGCCATGCCACCTGCGTTTTGATCTTAAAAGGTTTGCGCCGGGGTCAACCAAATTGGGTTGGGGATGTTGTGTAAAGGCTTTGAAATTGAACTCTACACCGGTACCCCCCAGGGCGAAGTGGTGGGGCTGGCCGACCGGATTGTCCGCGCTCTGCCGGGGTTTGTGTGGGAACCGGACCGGCGCAATGTGGAATACACCACCCCGCCCCGCCAACGCTACGAACGGCTGTTATGCGATCTGCTCCAACCCCGGCAACAGTTGCGCCAATACCTGCGCACGCTGGGCGATTACACCCTGATCCCTGGCAGCACCCTGGCGCTGGGGGATAGTACGGTGTTTTACCGCTCCGACCCCAGCAACCCCTACCACAGTTACATTGAGGCCACCTACGGCACGCGGGTGGTCACCGCCAGTGTGCATATCAACATCGGCATTGACGACCCGGAGACGCTGCTGCGCGCCTGCCGGCTGGTGCGGGTAGAAGCCCCCTTATACCTGGCATTGAGTGCGTCGTCCCCCTGGTTGGACGGGCGCAGCACGGGCTGGCACAGCACCCGCTGGCACCAATTTCCCCACACCCCCCCCCACGTGCCCCTATTTTTGAGCCACCGGCACTTTATTCGCTGGACCGAAACCCAACTACAGGCGGGCACCATGCAAAACGTGCGCCATTTGTGGACCAGCGTCCGGCCCAACGGCAACCGCCGCCCCTATGACCTCAACCGCCTCGAACTGCGAATTTGCGACCTGGTGAGCAACCCGCTGCATCTGCTGGCGATTACCGCCCTGTTGGAAGCCCGGCTGTACCAACTTCTGAGCAACCCCCGCCTCGACCCCCTCTACGGCCACCCCTACCCCCGTTTGCGGAGCGAGGAACTGCGCGTCGAAAGCGACCAGAACGCCCAAAAAGCCGCCCAGCAGAGTTTGGACAGTCTGCTTACCCACTGGCCGACCGGCCAACCCATCCGTGCCCGCGACTGGATTGCCGAATTGCTCGAACAGGTCACCCCCACCGCCCAGCAACAGGGGTTTGGCTGTTTTCTCTCCCCCCTGCACACCATCCTCGCCCAGGGCAACGAAGCCCAACGCTGGCTGGCCGCCACCCAAGCCGGGCAGGACATCCCCACCGTGTTGCAACAGGCCATTCACACCATGTACACCCAAGAACTGGCGCTGGCGAACGAAATTTGTGTGCCCCAGGCCGCCTGACCCCCGACGTACAATAAAAGAACGTTGCTTTGGGAATACCGCCTATGCCCGCAGCCCCCCCGGAAGATAGCCAAAAAGACAAGCAAAAGGCCCTGAGCCTGGCCCTGCAACAGATCGAAAAAAGTTTTGGTAAAGGGGCGATCATGCGTTTGGGGGACGGCTCCCGCATCAAAGTCGAAACCGTGCCCAGCGGCGCTTTGACCTTGGATTTGGCCCTAGGCGGCGGACTGCCCAAGGGCCGGGTGGTGGAAATTTACGGCCCCGAAAGTTCCGGGAAAACCACCGTCGCTTTGCATGCCATCGCCGAGGTGCAAAAACGGGGGGGGATTGCGGCGTTTGTGGATGCCGAACACGCCCTTGACCCCGCCTATGCCGCCGCTTTGGGGGTGGATGTGCAAAACCTGTTGGTCTCCCAGCCAGATTACGGGGAAGCCGCCCTGGAAATTGTGGACTCCCTAGTGCGCTCGGCAGCAGTGGATATTATTGTGGTGGACTCGGTGGCGGCGCTCGTTCCCAAAGCGGAAATTGAAGGGGAAATGGGCGATGCCCACATGGGGTTGCAAGCCCGCTTGATGAGCCAAGCCCTGCGGAAAATCACCGGCAACATCGGCAAAACCGGCTGTATTGTGATCTTTCTCAACCAACTGCGGCAAAAAATCGGCGTCACCTACGGCAACCCGGAAACCACCACCGGCGGCAACGCCCTGAAATTCTACGCTTCGGTGCGCCTGGACGTGCGCCGCACCCAGACCCTCAAACGCGGCACGGAAGAATTCGGCATCCGGGTCAAGGCCAAAGTCGCCAAAAACAAGGTGGCGCCCCCCTTCCGCCTGGCGGAATTTGACATTATCTTTGGCAAAGGCATTTCCCAAGCAGGCTGCATCCTGGACATTGCCGAGCAGGTAGGCATCGTCAAGCGCAAGGGCGCCTGGTACAGCTACCAGGGAGAAAATCTGGCCCAAGGCCGGGAAAATGCCCTCCAGTACCTTGAGGAACACCCCAGCCTGCGGGATGCAATTGAGCAACAGGTGCGGCAGCAACTCGAAACCGGCGCCATCGTTGCCCCCACCAGCCCGCCGAGTGCCGAAGATTTTGACGAGGAGCTGACCCCTGCCGATGAGTGACCTATCCCCTGCCCCCTACCAAGAATGGCTCCAACAACTGCGGCGACGGGAAGGCACCTGGGTAGACTGGGGACACCTCTGCCAGCAATTGCACAAAGCCGGGTGGCAGTCCGAGCAAATTTTTGATGAAACCGGCCTAGAACCCAGCACCCAAAACCAACTCATCGTCGCCAGCCAGGTCTTTGACTCCCTGGGGGACCCCCAAGTGCAGAACTACTTTCGCACCGCTGGCAGCGATGTGCTGTACGAACTCCGGCTTTTGTCGCAACACCAGCGCCTCACCTGCGCCCAATTTGTCCGCGACAAAAACCTGGATGCCAGCGCCACCCGGGATGTGGTCAAGGCCATCAAAGAACTCAGCCAATACCGTGTCCCGCCCGAATTTAGCGACCATCCCGGTGATGCCGTTGCCTTTCAGTGCTGGCGACTCCTGCGCCAAAACCCCAACAGTCCCGAGCGAGTGCGTTTATTGTCCCGGGGGTTGCGTTTTGCCCACAGCGAAGCCGCACGCACCGCTTTGGAACACCTCCTCGACCCGGCCCAGGCGACTCCCCTGCCCACCCCCCCCCGTTTGCCCTGGTATCGGTTGGAATCCGCCCTAGAGCAACCCATCATTATCCCCCTGGTAGGCACCCTTCCCCTGCCCGAATCGCTCTGGCACCAGACCCCCTTGGCCCTGCCCCAACCACCTTTTGGGATTGTGAGCAACCTGGCGCAGGCGGTGGCCTTACCGGGGTGGCCGATTGTACGGGCAGCGCAAGCCCCC
Organism: Gloeomargarita sp.; assembly: GCF_053491055.1. Classification (NCBI taxonomy): domain Bacteria; kingdom Bacillati; phylum Cyanobacteriota; class Cyanophyceae; order Gloeomargaritales; family Gloeomargaritaceae; genus Gloeomargarita; species Gloeomargarita sp. The sequence goes on along the minus strand of NZ_JBRCEP010000091.1, from coordinate 21,160 downwards.
TTAGCCCTCCTTACGCGCCAATTGCCCGGCCAAGCGGACCTGAACGAACCCATCCTGCTGGTTGTGGACCGCCAGGACACCACCTGGCAAGCCGAACATTATTTTGTGGTCGCCGAACAGGGGCACATCACACTGCAATGGTGGCCGGAACCGCCGACGATTCCCCTGCTGGGGCGATTAATTCTCGCTTTGCGTCCCCCCCACCTATTCGACCCACAACACCTCACGGAACCTTGGCAAATTGAGGAGTAGAATCTGTTAAGGTTGCAACCAATACTGTGTACACATATCCGCCCCATATAAATAACCCAAAAATAATTAAGTGACTCAAAACCAGCCGCTTAGCTGTAGTAGAAGCGGCGGGGCATATCGTATAGCTAGGTAGGTTAAGGTTGTCGCCTGAAGATTCATGGCTACGCCATTGTGGGGCTACGCCCAGCGACCCATAGCATGTCAACCTTTGTATGCATAGCTATATTATTTTTGCCAACTTATTCCCCAGACTTCAATGACATTGAGCATGACTTTAGCACATCAAAAAAAATTACAGATGTACGGTAGCACCACCATTGATGAAGTCATTAAGTTGTACTAAGCAGTAAGCGATCAATATAGATAGGGATTGGCCGGGGGTGGGATAGGCGTGATTTTCTCTGCTTGGAGAATGAGCCGCCGCTGGCCTTGGATTTCCCCGGTGATCATCCGCCCTTGAATTTCTAACCAGGTGTCTGCCGGATAGGTCTTGGCTTCTCCCGCCGTCAACACCACCGGTAGCCCCACCGGGTAGGCGTCGGCAGCACAACAGGTGACCACAAACCGGGCGATAAAAAACCGATTGGCCGGACTCTGGGGCGGATGCACCACAAACCCTTGCACCTTGGCCTTTTGCCCTTGGTAGGCATCCGGTTCGGGGTAGGCATGCAACAAACGCACCCAATCCACCAACGAACGTTCCTCCGGGCGACTAGCGGGGCGAAATGGCTGGGGCAGCGTGCGGGTCATGTTCAGCAATTCGCCACTCTCCCAAGCCAGATGGCTGTTGAAGGGGCGAGGGGCAACCACCAACCCCACCACCGCCGTACTCAACAGGAGCAAGCGCCCCCAAGCCCGCGGTAACAGTTGCCCGCCTGCCACCGTCTGCGGCTGTCCCGGTTCTCGCCAGCGTACCCACCCCTGCCAAGCCGTTAACCCCACCAGCAACAAACCCGCCCCAACCGTCAAGGGGAAGTAGTTGGGATGGACCAACACCGCCAACTGCCCCGTGACCCAATACTTGAGGAGCAACAGGCCCCAGGCCCCAATCGCCAGCAAGTCCAGACCATTCATGGGATGTGATGGGGGACAAATGGGTGTGTGAGCGACATAAAATTTCCCAGATGTTTGCGAGAGAATTTCCTGATTTTCATAGATATAAATTCATGGCTAAAGTCAAAACAAAGGTGAATAACCCTGCCAATAAAAACAAATACAACACGGCTCTGGGGCGAAATACGGTAAGCAGCAAACTCACCCCCTTCAAATCCACCATCGGCCCAAACACCAAAAATGCCAGCAACGCCCCCGTTGTAAAACTCCCGGCAAACGACAGGGCAAAAAATGCATCCACCGTCGAGCAAATGGACACCACCACACCCAGCAACAGCATCGCCACCACCGACGTCACCGGCCCCTGCCCCAAGCCCAGGATCACCTCCCGCGGCGTCAACACCTGAATTGCCGCTGCCACCGCCGTTCCCAGGATCAACACCCCTGTTAGTTCCCGCAATTCCGACAGCACATTCACCCACACCATCTGCCACCGCCCCCGCCGCGACAGCAACCGGGACGTATGCCACCCCAAGGTTTCCAAAGGCAGGGTTTTTCCCCCCGCCAGCGCCAAAAAGTTCCCCGTCGGCACCCCCGCCAGCGCCGGTTCCCGCAACGGTTGACTCCGGGGCAGAGGCAGCATCTGCGCCACCGCCGGTTGCAAAAAAGGCCGCAAATCCTTTTGCACCGAAAACACCCACCCCACCATCACCGCCACCAGCAGGGTCAACCCCACTCGCCCCCACACCAGCAGCGGCTGGTCCCGAAACGCCACCCAAGTGGACCAAATCACGACCGGGTTAATCGTCGGCGCCCCCAACAAAAACCCCACCGCCACCGAAGCCGGTATCCCCTGGGTCAACAACCGCCGCGCCACCGGCACATTGCCGCACTCACACACCGGCAGCAGACAGCCCAACACCGCCCCTGCCACCGCCCCCCCCAAAGGATGACGCGGCAAACGTTTGAGCAATTGCTCCGGTTCTACCCACAGCCACAAAATACTGGAAAACAACACCCCCAACACCAAAAAGGGCATCGCCTCCACCAACAAACTGAAAAATAACGTCAATCCTTGTTGCAGGGCCGCCATCGGATGCACCTGGGAAACGACCAAATCAGCTTTTGGATTTTACCGCACCCGCTGGCGTCAGAAAACCCGCTATTGCCTCAATAAAACGCCTGACGCCGGTGATTGGCCACCGATTCAACCAGCCCCAGGGCAATAAAATTTGCCAACATGGCCGAACGCCCATAGCTCAAAAAAGGCAAGGGAATCCCTGTGATCGGAGCCAATCCCACCGTCATCCCGATATTAATCACTGCCTGAAAAATCAACATACTCAACACCCCAATCGCTATCAGGGAGCCAAACCCATCCCGGGCACTGCGGGCAATCAAAATTAACCGCAAAGAAATGAGCCAGAAGAGAAATAGCACAATCATCGAGCCAATAAAGCCCAATTCTTCCCCGATCACCGAAAAAATAAAATCCGTATTTTGTTCCGGGATAAAACTCAATTGGGTTTGACTGCCCTGAAATAACCCTTGCCCCCACAACCCCCCCGAACCAATGGCAATGCGGGACTGGATCAAGTGGTAGCCACCCCCCAACGGGTCCTGATTCGGGTCGAGAAATAAAATCAACCGCTCCCGTTGGTAATCCTTGAGCAACCCCCAAAACACCTGCCCCAACTGCCCGGAAATCAAATTCACCACCAGGGCGGCCAACCCCCCCACCCGCGGCCAGGGCAAGGAAACCCAACCCACCAGCGCCATCGCCCCCACCCAGACCCCCCACACCGGCACCGACAAAGACAGCAAAATGGCCGACACCAAAGGCGAGAGCAACAACACAATCCACGTCAGGGGAATATTTGCCCAGTAGAGCATCCCCAGGGTAATCGCCACAAAAATCAACGCCGTGCCCAAATTCGGCTGCACAAACACCAACACCCAAGGCAAAGCGATCACCAACACCGCCTGCCCAATCGTCCACAGTGCCGGCGCCCGGGCCTGCTCCAACACCGCTGCCAAAGTCACTATCACCGCCACCTTGGCAAACTCCGACGGCTGCAAATGGAACCCCCCAATGTTGATCCACCGTTCCGCCCCCAGCGCCGACGTCCCCACCAACATCACCGCCACCAACAGGGCATTGGCCAACCCATACACCGCCCAATGCCACCGCCGCAACCACCGGTAAGGACACCGCGCCAACACCAACGCCACCCCCAGACCCAGCAGGGCAATCAACGTTTGGTGCCACCAATCCCAGCGATTTTGCGCCAACCCTGCACTGCGAATGGCCGTCACCCCCATCACCGTCAGGGTCACGACCGCCCCCAACAAAGTCACGTCAATGTCGTGCCAGGGACGCCACCAGGCAGAACGATAACCCATAGGCAAAACGACGGTTTTATTCCCCGCCCATTTTAGCCTGAACCACCCGCACCCACCGTTCCCCTGCAGCCAAAGCGGTTCCCAACCGTACCCACCGCTGCCGGTTGGTGTAACCATACACCGGGGCTGCCCCCGCCACCAACCCCACCCAAGGCTCCGCCCCCAGCACCGTCGGCAATGCCTGCAACGTCCCCGCCGCCGTCACCACCTGTACGGCCCCGGCATCGGCTACTGCCCCCACCAGGCATTCCCCGTCTGCCAAAGCCAGCAGGGCTTTCCCATAGCTCCGGCGAGCAGGCTTCCACCACCCCAACCGCCCCTGGTTACTCGCCCAAAGGAGCCTTTGCCCTGGTTGCCACACCCCCGCCGCCAGCACCTCATCCCCCGCCGGAAAACCCCATGCCCCTTGCCAGAGGTCCTGCACATCCATCACCGTGCCATAGCCGCCCCGACTCACCAGCCACACCCCCGCCGTTTGCGCGGTCACCACCAGGGGCAAGACCCCCCCATCCCAAACCAACGCCGCCAACTCCCCTACCTGCCCGCTCCAGGTCTGCACGCCCCCCCGGCGGCCAAACAGCACCACCTGCGCTCCCGGCTGCCATTCCCCCTGCCAGAGAATCGCATCGCCCAACACACCCGCCTGCACATCCAGACACAATTGCTCTGCGGGCTGCTGCTTGCCGACCCGCCATTGCCCGGCCAAGGTCAATTCCAACCGCATCGGGGTCATTGCCGGCGCTAGAGTTTCGCAGCAAATCCGCGTGCGCCGGGCATCCCCATACTGCTTTTGTAATTGCCGCAATTGCTTTTTCAATTCCCGCAGGCGTGCTTGCCGGTCCTGTTGCAACTGCGCGAACCGGGCTTGGCGCTGGTGCAAATGGGCCAATTCCTCGGTCACCGCCTTTGCCTCCAAACGGGTCAACCGCCGCAAAGGCGTAGATAAAACCGTTTCCGCCTGGTCTGCCGTGAGATTAAGGCGGCGCATCAACTCGGTTTTTGTCTGGTCTATGGCCGTACATTCTCTGAGAATGGTAAAGACAACGTCCAAATGGGTGATGGCCTGGTGCAACGCCTGTAAATGCTGGATTTGCCGGGTTACCTCCTGCCATTGGTGGGCATAAACCCGTTGGAGCGTCTGTTCCCGAAAGGTCAAAAATTCCTGTAAAAGCCGCCGCAACGAGCAATGCTGGGGTCGCCCGTCAATCAGAGCCAAAAAACTGACATGGAATTGCGTTTGTAAGGGGGTCTGTTCATACAACTGCTGGATGACTTCGGTGACCGCATGCCCTGGTTTGAGCGTCACCACCACCCGTATCCCCTCCCGGTCGCTTTCGTCGCGCAAATCGGCAATCCCTTCTAGGCGCCCCTGGTGCAGCAACTCCGCCGTGCGGCTGAGCCATTCTGCCTTCACCACCGGGTAGGGGAATTCCGTAATCACAATGGCTTCTTTGGCCCGTTTGCCCGTTCCCAGGGTTTCCCGGTGCCAGCCCCCCCGCAAGGTCATCGCGCCCCGCCCCGTGCGGTACACCTGGGGAATGGTGTGGGGGTGCACCAGTTCGCCGCCGGTGGGAAAATCCGGCCCCGGCACGAGGCGATACAGCCGTTCATCGCTCAGGTGCGGGTAGTCAATCAGATGAATCAACGCCTCGATAATTTCCCCGGCGTGGTGGGGGGGAATTTGGGTGGCCATCCCCACGGCAATGCCGCTACAGCCATTGAGCAACAGCAGGGGCAACTGCGCCGGCAGTACCTGGGGTTCCGCTTCGGTGCCGTCAAAATTGGGCTGAAAATCCACCACCGCCGGGTGCAAATCCGCAAATAAAATCTGGGTGGCCAAGGGGGACAAGCGGGCTTCCGTGTAGCGCATGGCCGCTGGCGGGTCGTTATCCAGGGAACCGAAATTCCCCTGCCCCTCCACCAGGGGATACCGGCAGTGAAAATCCTGCGCCAACCGCACCAGCGCCCCATACACCGATTGGTCCCCGTGCGGATGGTATTTCCCCAGCACCTCGCCCACCACCCGGGCGCTTTTGCGGTGGGGCCGCTGCGCCGTCAACCCCATCTGCCACAGGGCGTAGAGAATCCGCCGCTGCACCGGTTTGAGACCATCGCGGGCATCCGGCAACGCCCGTCCCACCAGCACGCTCAGGGCATAGGCCAGGTAGGATTGGCGCAATTCCCCCTCCAGGGACACAGGCACAATCCGGTCACGGGCAGGACGGGGTTCCACCATCGGTCTGCAAGGTAATCCTGACTGCCTCCATCTTGACCTGTAGGCAAGCCAAAGGATAAAATTAAAATCTGCGTTGTTAAGATGCCAGCGACATTCGTGCAGAAATGGACACCAACTATGCCATTGTGGCCGTCGGCGGCAAACAGTTTTGGGTCGAACCGGGGCGGTTTTACGACGTGAATTCCCTGGGGTTAGAAGCGGGGGCGACGGTCACCTGGGAGCAGGTGTTGTTGGTACATTGCGGCGGGCAGGTGCGCATCGGGCGGCCTACGGTGCCAGAGGCCCGCATTGAAGGAAGGGTGTTGGCCGCGCGGCGGGGGCCCAAAATCATCGTTTACAAAATGCGCCCCAAGAAAAAAACCCGCAAAAAAACCGGGCATCGCCAGGAATTGACACGGGTGATGGTGGAAAAAATCATTGTCGGCGACCAGGAATTTACCGCGCCGGCGCGCGAGGAGGCAGTGGCGGCCTAGAGGTTTAGGGCTTAGCGTGGGCGTAGGAGAGGTGTAACGATGGCACACAAAAAAGGAAGTGGGAGTACCCGCAACGGTCGGGATTCCAATGCCCAGCGCCTGGGGGTCAAACGCTACGGCGGCCAGGTGGTACGGGCAGGCAACATCTTGGTGCGGCAGCGGGGTACGAAGTTCCATCCGGGGGTGAATGTGGGTTTAGGCAAAGACTACACCCTGTTTGCCCTGGTGGATGGGGTGGTACGCTTTGAACGCAAGGGGAAAACCCGCCAAAAAGTCAGCGTCTATCCCATCGGTGAGTCCGCCGCTTGAATCGGTTGCCGAAACCATCCGGGGCATCGCCACCACCTTGGCGCCCCGGTTGATTGAGATTCGTCGCCATATTCACGCCTTCCCGGAATTGAGCGGTCAGGAGTGGCAGACATCGGCCTATGTGGCCGGGGTTTTGTCTTCCTGTGGGTTAACGGTGCGGGAAGCGGTGGGCAAAACGGGGGTGGTGGCGGATTGGGGCACGGCAGATACTCCCTTTTTGGCCGTGCGGGCGGATTTGGATGCCCTGCCGATTCAGGAGGCCGCCGAGGTGGAATACCGTTCCCGCATTCCGGGGGTGATGCACGCCTGCGGCCACGATGTCCACACCACCATTGCCCTGGGGACGGCGATGGTCTTGGCAGCCCTACCGGAGTCGTTGCCGGGGCGGGTGCGGTTTTTATTCCAACCGGCGGAAGAAACGGCCCAGGGGGCCCGCTGGATGATCGAGGATGGGGCGTTGGAGCAGGTGGTGGCGGTGCTGGGGGTCCATGTTTGGCCTGCCTTGCCGGGGGGCACGATTGGCATTCGCTACGGGGCCTTGACCGCCGCCGCCGATGAACTAGACCTGACCATTTTGGGGGAATCGGGGCATGGGGCGCGTCCCCACGAGGCGATTGATGCGGTGTGGATTGCCGCCCAGGTGATTGCCAATTTGCAGCAGGCCATCAGCCGCACCCAGAATCCCTTGCGCCCGGTGGTGCTCACCATTGGCAAAATTCAGGGGGGACGGGCGCCGAATGTGATTGCCGACCAGGTGCGGCTGTGGGGAACCGTGCGGTCGCTCCACCCGGAAACCCGCGCCCAATTGCCCCAGTGGATTGAGGGGATTGTGCAGCATACCTGCGCGATGTACCGCGCCCGTTATGCCTTGCAGTACAAAACCGGTGTGCCGGGGGTGTACAACGACCCGCAGTTGACCCAGTTGGTGGAGCAGTCGGCCCGGGCGGTCTGGGGGGCAGAACGGGTGCAGATGCTTACCGAACCCTCCTTGGGCGCAGAGGACTTTTCCCTGTATCTAGAGCAGGTGCCGGGGACGATGTTCCGCCTGGGGACGGCGATGCCGGGGCAGCCCTACTACAGCCTGCACCATCCCAAATTCACGGTGGATGAAACGGCCATTCTCACCGGCGTCGTGACCATGGCAACAACGGTCTGGAATTTTTGGCAACAAAAAATGGCACAATCATCCTAGCGTTTGCCTTCACCCTATGACCTCGGAACGAAAAGCCGTCATTTTGGACTTTGAACGCCCACTGGTGGAAATGGAACAGCGGATTCGCCAGATTGAACAAATGGCGCAAGAAAGCGGGGTGGATGTGTCCGACCGGGTCAATCAATTGGTGAATAATTACCGCCAGTTGCGCCAGGAAATTTTTAGCCGTCTAACGCCGGAGCAACGGGTGAAAGTGGCGCGCCATCCGCGGCGTCCCACCACCTTGGACTACATCCAGGCCATGACCGATGAATGGCTGGAACTGCACGGCGACCGATGCGGCAGCGATGACCCGGCGTTGGTGGGGGGCTTGGCCCGCCTGGGGGGACAGCCGGTGATGATTTTGGGGCATCAAAAGGGGCGAGACACCAAGGAAAATGTGGCCCGTAATTTTGGCATGGCCTCCCCAGGGGGCTACCGCAAAGCCCTGCGGTTGATGCAACATGCCCACCGCTTCGGGTTGCCGATTATTACCCTGATTGATACGCCGGGGGCCTATCCGGGGGTGGAAGCCGAACGCCTAGGGCAAGGGGAAGCGATTGCGGTGAATTTGCAGGCCATGTTCACCCTGGCCGTGCCGATTATCTGCGTAGTGATTGGCGAGGGGGGTTCCGGGGGCGCCCTGGGCATCGGCGTCGGCGACCGGATTTTAATGTTTGAACACGCCATTTATTCGGTGATTTCCCCCGAAGGCTGTGCGGCGATTTTGTGGAAAGACAGCACTCAGGCGGGCAAAGCGGCGCAGGCTTTGAAACTGACGGCTCCCGATTTGTTGGAGTTGGGGGTGATTGACCAAATCTTGCCCGAACCTTTGGGGGCGGCCCATGCCGACCCGGTGCAGGCGACCGAAACCCTCAAGCAGGCTCTGCTTGACAATCTGGCGCGGCTGCGGGAATTGGACGGGGCGACCCTAATCCGCCAGCGTTACGAAAAGTTCCGGCGCATGGGGGTCTTTGCCGATGGCGGCTAAACGTGCGGTGATTACGGGGGCGTCGCGGGGGATTGGGCGAGCCACCGCTTTGGAATTGGCCAGGCATGGTTGGGATGTGGCGTTGCTTGCCCGCTCGGCACAGGAGTTGCACGCCCTGGCTGCAGAAATTCAAGCCTTGGGACAACGGGCGTATGTGTATCCCCAGGACATGAGCGAGGTGACGGCGTTGGTGCCCCTGATGCAGCGGATTACCCAGGAGTTGGGGGGCTGCGAGGTGCTGGTGAACAATGCCGGAGTTGCCCATTTGGCCAACCTGGCCGACACCCCCCTTGCCGAATGGCAGCGGATTTTGGCGGTGAACCTCACAGCAGCCTTCCAGTGCATCCAAGGGATTTTGCCCACCATGCGCGCTGCCCAAAAAGGCACGATTATCAACGTGGTATCCATTGCCGGTCAACAGGTATTTCCCCAGTGGGGAGCGTACTGCGTGAGTAAGTACGGTTTGCTGGCTTTGTCCCACACCCTAGCCCAGGAGGAACGTCCCTATGGGATTCGGGTGTGTGCCCTGTGTCCGGGGGCGGTGGACACGCCAATCTGGGATGGCTTGCCGGTGAACTTTGACCGGTCCGGGATGATGTCGGCGCAGACGGTGGCGCAGGCCATTCGGCAGGTGATCGAACTGCCTGCAGAGGCCAGCATTGAAACCCTGACCCTGATGCCCCAGGCGGGCGTGCTGTAATTTGGTGATCGTTGAATCCGCCTGTTTCAATCCCGTTCAATGTGTATTAGCACTAAGATAAAAACAAGCGGCGGCGGAGGTTAAGCCTTTTCATAGACAGAAAATCGTAAGAAACGAGCTGTAAACAGTTGCTTGCATCTGGTGCGCCCTGGTCTTATCTCCCAGAACCATACCGCACATGCTATAGCTAGAGGTTAAGGTTGTCGCCTGAAGATTCACGGCTACGCCATTGTGGGGTTACGCCCAGCGACCTATGTCATGTCAACCTTTGTATTTGTATGATTAGCTATTTGCATTCATGGATATGCAAGGGGTGCATTGACTACTCGGAGCGAGAATCTTTGGTTGTGAGTGATGCAACGCCGGTACGCACCTCTATCGCCTCACCAGTCAAAACATAGCTTTTCCCCTTTGCCAAACGCCACCGCCTTCGTCTATCGTAATCCCTGTGATCCCTTGCACCCTGTATTTGTTTGCCGATGGCACCTGCGAGTCTGGCGCTCCAAACGGAAAACCTGACCAAGACCTACCGCACCGGCTTTTGGTTGCGGCAAAAAATTACTTCCTTAAACCAAGTTTCTTTGAACGTTTATGGCGGGGAAACCTTTGGGTTACTTGGCCCCAATGGCGCCGGCAAAACGACGTTTATGAAATTAGTGTTGGGGATTATTCGGCCAACGGCGGGTGGGGGATTGGTGTTGGGGCGACCACTTGGCGACCGCTTGGTCAAAGCCCGCATTGGTTATCTACCGGAAAATCCCTATTTATATGAATCGCTCACAGGTTGGGAATGTTTGGAATTGATGGCTACCCTGCATCAAATCCCGCGTTCTGTGCAAAAGCAGCGCTTGCCCCAACTCCTAGAGTTAGTGGGATTGGCGCAACAGGCTGCCCGTAAAAAAACTTTGCGCCGCTACTCCAAAGGGATGCTCCAGCGGATTGGGCTGGCCCAGGCTTTGGTCAACGACCCGGATTTAGTCCTGCTCGATGAACCCATGTCGGGACTCGACCCCCTGGGACGCTATCAAGTGCGGGAAATTATTTTGCAGTTGAAAGCCCAAGGAAAAACTATTTTTTTTAACAGTCACATTCTCTCAGACGTGGAACACCTCTGCGACCGGGTGGCGATCCTGGCGCGGGGAGAATTGCTGGCGGTGGGCACGTTGGATGAGTTGTTGGGTCTGGGGCAAACCTATCAGGTGCAGGGACGGGGCGGCACGGCAGAGACCCTCGCCCAGTGGGTCGATCCCCTGGAATATCAGGGGGGATTTTGGCAGGGGCAATTGCGGGTCAGTTTGCCGGAATTTGTCCAGCATTTGGCCGAAAGCGGCGCCGAATTGCTCCATCTCAGCTTGGCACGCCAATCCCTGGAAGAATTTTTCGTGCAACAACTGCGGCAGCGCGGTTACACCCAAAGCGTTTAATTGGCCGGGCGGGGGGGAATCAACCGGCTGGTCACTTGTACTTTGGCCAATTCCCGCACCAACCGTTGTGCCTGATGCCGGTAAATCGGTTCCGGCAGGGTGCTGGGCAAGTTTTCCATCAGTTGGCGGCAGAGTTTCAAATCCAACCCCGTCACCTGGGCAATCACATTCCCGCCATAGAAGAGGGCCTCTTTGTTGAGCGCTTTTTGCACCTGCACCTGGTAGCGGGGCGGTAACCGTTCCCCCAGTTCCACCCGTTGCAAGGCCCGACTGGTCGCCAACACCACCAACTTATCCCCCGGATGCAAGCGCAAATCGTCCGAGGGCATGGTTTTGCTCGTCTGCTCGGCGGCGGAATAGTAATACACCGGTACCACCCCGTAGCCGTAGCTCACCTGCGCCAAAATTAAGCCGTTGAGCGTGTCCCCCGCCTCAACCACGTACTCCACCACCAGGATCGTGCGCCCGTCCAAGCGAAACACCCCCAAAATGTTTTCCCCAAAAGCAGCAGCGGCAAAGGCTTCCGCAGCAATTTCATTGGCACATAACACTTGGGCAAAAGGAAATAACCGGCGCACATGCTCGCTAAAGGTGGGGTCAAAGGTGCGAATCACCACATGGCTTTGGGGATTGACGCCCCGCGTCATCAGGGCAATTTCCAAATTTTCCAACTCATCATCCGTGACCGTGACAATACTTTTGGCCGTTTCCAAATTCACCTTGGGCAACAGCGCCGCCGTCGTCCCACTCAAAATCGGCACCTGGGGCAACACATCATTGCCAACTTCCAAAGAGGTAATCACCGCCAGAGGCTGGCGAAACTCTTGCAACAAATTGGCAATTTGACGCCCCACCCGGCCCAACCCCACCAGCACCACATGGCCCTGGGCAGGCACCGGCGGACGACGTTGCAGAAATTCAAACTGGGTCGCCAGCAACTTTTCCGTCAACAAAGCATAAATCACCCCGGTAAAGGCAATCCCCGTCAAGGTCAACCCCAAACTCAACAGCCGCAACCACCAGGGCACGGGCAATTCAAACCGCTCCAACCCGCCAAACACATCCCCATAGCCCCCCAAAAGCAAAATCATCGTCGTGTAAAAGGTGTCCGGGAAGCGCAATTCCGGGTAATACAGGTCGTACAACAAAGTGCCAAGCCCCAGCAGAAACACCATCAACCCCGCTACCACCACCGCCACCCGATGGGTTCCCCCTTTTTCCCACCAGGCGGCAAGCCGTTCCCGCCAGTGCCCCCAACGCAACCATCGATGCCATTCCCACCCCTGCCGCTTGGGCGTCACAGCCACAGGCGTCACCACCGGCTGGAAGGTGCTAGAAGACTGCAATTCCACCGTCACCAGCGTATCGCCCGGATAGGCGAGAATTTCCGGGTCCCAGCGAAAAAGATACAGTTCCTCGGCGCTAAAGGGGCGGGTGGTGGACTGGTAAGCCAACACCTTGCGACTGCGGCTGTAGAGTTCATGCAACCGGCGGGAATTGGCCCAGGGGTCCTGCGGCGAAACCACACGCCGATGCACCTGAAAAAGATGTTCTTCTACCCGAAAAAACCCAATAATTTCTTCCCCCAAGGCCGCCAAGGTAAACGGCACAGAAGAAAGTTGCGTCGGTTCATAGGCCACAAAATTGTGCAATTCTCGCCCCAACAATTCCGTCAAATTTTGCTTGGCCGAACGCACCACCAACCGCACCTGGGGGTTGAGCAACCGGGCGGCCAAAGCAATTTGGATATTCACCCGCTCATTTTCCGTCACCGCCAACACCGCCCGCGCCTGGGCCACCCCCGCCCGTTGCAACACCTCCGTCTTGCGGGCATCATCCTCAATCAATTCATCCAACAAACTATCCAACTGCCCTACTTCCCAATGCTTGGGGTGCTGCAGGTCAATTCCCCTTACCCGAATACCAAAATCCTTCAAATTAACCACACAATACTGCCCCAGACTCCCCAACCCACAGACAATACACAGGTCAGTAGCGGTGGGTGTTTCCGGGTTAAACACAATCCGGGAAACCGTCATCGCTCATCCAGGCAGAAGCCCTGTCCCCCTAGCTCCAGTGTAACCCTGTCAGCCCGCAGTGGGTAGTGCTATCCAAGTAATTGTTTATTATTACAGTTTTATGACAACTAGCGCCGTGCCTTCCCCAAGGAATAGATGCCATTCCCGACGCTAGGCGCTTTAAGTTCTCGGTTGTTCATTCGCGCCAAGCCCCCTCTTACACGTATTTGCGCAATGGTTCATCCACCATCATTTACCCCTGATGCTTCTCCCGAAAACAGCAAAGCCACCGACCTGACGGAGCATCCCTATCGCCATTGCTTGAGCATTACAAAGATAGTGCCACCCCCTCGTCGGGGAGCAACGTCTGCCCGCCAGCAGTCTGCCGACCCAACCTAGCGTTTCTCCGGCAGTTCCTCCGGGGGTGCCGTTTCCAGGGCGTTGGCTTCCCGCTTAAACTCCTCCTCAAATTCGCGCGCCGCCTGCTGAAAACTTTTGACCGTTTTCCCCAAACTGCGGCCAATTTCCGGGAGCTTGCGGGGGCCAAAAATCAACAGCGCCACTACCGCAATCACCCCCAATTCCGGTAGCCCCATGCCAAAAAGATTCATGGTTCCTGCCTCCTAACGGGGGTCAGCGGTCAACCCCCCTATCCCGTTACCCCCGCCAATCCACCGTGAAACTTTCTAAAAGGATGGAAGAATTGTAAATCTGGAGGATGATGAGCAAAAACAAGAAAAACAACAGCATAAACACCGCCATCAGCGGGGTCGTCCCCCAGCCTGGCGCCACCTTGCCGTATTCGGAATTCAGAGGGCGCAGCAAGTCCCCCAACCAAGTTCGCATCGCCATAGGTCACCCGTTGCCATTAACTTCCTGTAACATTATAAGTGTACCATCACCGCCGTAAGGTTCCCCGGATGGAATCTGCAACAGTTTTTATCATTTCCTTAACCGCCCTCGTTTTGGCGCTGACGGGCTATGCCATTTATATGGCGTTTGGGCCACCGTCGCGCCTTTTGGATGACCCGTTTGAGGACCACGAGGATTAGGTTGCGGGGATCGCCTACAATCACCCTAGGGGGGGGATGTGCGGCTATGGGACGGACAGGCATGGGCATCGTCACGGCGCAACGGCGGCAGGAGCGTCCGGTCGGGCAAATCCATGTGTACGACGGGTTGGGCAAGGGGAAATCCCAGGCGGCTTTGGGGGTGGTGTTGCGCTCGATTGGGCTGGGCATCAATACCGGCAAGCAGAACCGGGTGTTGTTGTTGCGGTTTCTCAAAGGGCCGGGGCGGGTGTATGACGAGGATGGGGCGATTGAAGCCCTCGAGCAGGCGTTTCCCCATTTAATTGACCAGGTACGCACCGGGCGGGCAGAGTTTTTTGGCCCAGACGAAATCACGGCCTACGACCGTTTGGAGGCGGAACGGGGTTGGCACATTGCCAAGGGTGCCATTTTGTCGGAACTCTACTCGGTCATTGTGCTGGATGAAATCAATCCGGTACTGGATTTGGGGCTGTTGCCGGTGCAGGAGGTGGTCAAGGTTTTGCAGGAAAAACCGGAATCTCTAGAGATTATTGCTACAGGAAGGGCGGCGCCCAAGGAATTGATTGAAATTGCGGATTTGCATTCGGAAATGCGTCCCCACCACCATCCCACGGCTCAAAAGTACGGGATTACGGGGATTGAAATCTATACAGGGGCGGGTAAAGGCAAATCCACCAGCGCCCTGGGCAAGGCGTTGCAGGCGATTGGGCGGGGGATTCGCTTGGACTTGTCCCATCGGGTGTTGATTTTGCAGTGGTTAAAAGGGGGTTCCGGCTACACAGAGGATGCGGCCATTCAAGCCTTGCAGCATAGTTATCCCAATTTGGTGGACCATCAGCGCTGTGGCCGGGATGCGATTGTCTGGTGGCATGACCGGCAGGAATTGGACTACGTGGAGGCGGAACGGGGTTGGGAAATTGCCCAGGCAGCCATCCTCTCCGGGCTGTACAAAACGATTATTTTGGATGAACTGAATCCCACGGTGGATTTGGAATTGTTGCCCCAGGACCCGATCATTCAGACCCTCTTGCGCAAACCCCAACATACGGAGGTGATTATTACCGGGCGGTGTCGGCAATTGCCCCGCTATTTTGACCTGGCCAGCATCCACTCCGAGATGGTCAACCACAAGCACTACGCGGAGCGGGGAGTGGATTTGAAACGGGGCGTTGATTATTAATTAAAAGTTAAAAATTAAAAAGCGACGGAGATCACAGCCACCAAGAGCAACCTTTGCCATAATAGGGGCGATGGCTTGGGTAGTGTTTTGGGAGTAGTGCAATGAAGTTCCTCAATCTTTGCGTCGCGGTGGCGGCGACGGGGCTGGTGGCGTTGCCGGCGGTGGCAGAAAATGCGTCCCAGGTGCGGCAGTTGTTGAATACCAAAGCCTGCGCCAACTGTGACCTGCGCGGGGCGGACCTGCGGGGGGCGAAGCTGAGCAATGCCAATTTGCGCGGGGCGGATTTGACGCGGGCGAATCTGCAAGGGGCGGACTTAATGGGCGCCGATTTAAGTAATACGGATTTGCGCCATGCGAATTTGCGGGGGGCAAACCTCAGCTATGCCAAGTTGGATGATGCCGACCTGCGGGGAGCCAATTTGGAAGGGGCCAACCTGCGGGGAACGGATTTAGAACGGCGCAACCCCGGCCAATTTGGTGGGAAGTCCACGCTGAGGAACCTGCCGGTGTCTCGTTAGGGGATTCATGTTTTGCATGCGGGGGGTTGTCGGTGGGACAACCTCCCTGTTTTGTCGGTGACGGCGTGGGCTTAATTAAGCAAAAAATTAAATTAATAACAAAATTTAATAACAAAATTAAGAAAGCTAAGAAATGACAGGCTTTACTATCTTGTTCCTGGTACGGCTAGAAGGTTCGGGGTCCCTTGCTACAGGTGCAAGCTCATTTGTTTGGGTGGCCAATCTGTGATTGCTAAGAGATGGTGATGACCGGATGATTGGGGGGAAGGCACTGGAACCAAGTGCTATACTACAACTGGTTTTGTGACCCAGCGACAATGCGCATTGCCACCTGGAATGTCAATTCCATTCGCAGCCGTTTAGCGCATATTCAAGAGTGGCTCAGCAAAAATCCGGTGGACATTTTATGTTTGCAGGAAACCAAAGTGGTGGATGAGCAATTTCCCCACGCCAGTTTTCCGGGCTATACCTGCACCATTGCCGGGCAAAAATCCTACAACGGCGTTGCCATTCTCAGCAAGATTCCACCTCAACTGACCGCGATTGGTTTTGCGCCTGTTTTGGGGGTGGAAGCGACGGGTGATTTAGATGAACAAAAACGGTTACTCCATATCCAAGTGCAGGGGTTACACATTGTGAATGTTTATGTTCCCAACGGTCAAAGTGTAGGCAGTGAAAAATATGAATATAAACTCCGTTGGTTACGGGCGCTATATCGGTATTTAGGTCACTTTTCCCAGGCGTCATTGCCCGTGTGTGTGTGTGGGGACTGGAACATTGCCCCGACCGATTTAGATATTTATGACCCCCAGGGCAAAAGTGAACACATTATGGCTTCTCCCCCAGAACGTCAGGCATTTGCTGATGTTTTAAGCCTGAGTTTTTGTGACAGTTTCCGGCTCTTTTCCCAGACGGGAGGGCAGTTTACCTGGTGGGATTACCGGGCAGGTGCATTTCGGCGCAACCAGGGTTGGCGGATTGACCATATTCTCGTGAGTTCCAACTTGCAGTCCGCGGCCAAACATTGCTGGATTGACCGGGAACCGCGCACTTGGCCGCAACCGAGCGACCATGCCCCTGTCGTTCTCGAACTTAGATAGAGAAATCTACTCTGCCGGTAAAGCAATCGCCGGTATGGCTTAGCGCTTGCAACAGGGGGGCGTTCAGCGCTCTGCATGTTGCATAAACTGTTCCAGGCGTTGGCGGTATTCGCTTGCCCAGTGATTGACCCATTCCCGTTCCAAACCGTTGACCACCATGTGGATCAGGGGTTCGGTTGCATCCGGCAAAAACAATACCCAATGGTCCGGGTCGTAGCCTTCGGGAAACAGGCGCACCCCATCGGTCAAATCTAGGGTCTGCGGGGGATGGGTTTCGACCAAATGCCGCATCCACGCGCCCTTGAGCCGCCAGGGACAATGGATGACCTGATTTTTCCAGGCGACACGCGGTAAATGGGTGCGAATTTGTGCCAGGGAACGTTCCTGCACCGTTAACAGTTCCAAAATTTTGGCCGTTGTAAACATGGCATCAAAACCGGGGTGCAGTTGGGGAAAAATAAAGCCCAATTCCCCACTGCCGGCGCACAAAATCTGGGGTTGTTCCTGTGCAATCCGCATGAGGGCCGTGGCATTGGCTTTGGTACGGAGCACCCGCCCTTCGTGGTAACGGGCGACTTGATCGACCAAACTGCTGGCGGTTACGGGTACGGCCACCGTGCCCCGGGGTTGCCCTGCCAAGATGAGTTCCATCACCACCGCCGTCAGCAGCGAACCTTTGATTGCCGTCCCGGTTTCATCCACCAGGACCAACCGTTCCCCGTTGGCATCCACCTGCACCCCCAGATGCGCCCGCACTGCCTCGACAACCCGCCCCAGTTGTCGCAACAAATGTTCTTTTTCTTCCGGGCTGAGGGGGGTTTGCCGCAAACTGGCATTCAACACCAGCGGTTCACAGCCGTATTCCACCAACAACTCCGGCAACACGGCCCCCGACACCCCGTAGGCGTAGTCCACCACCACCTTGGCATGGGACTGGCGGATGGCCTCGACCTGCAACTGCTGCTGAAACGCCTCCCGATAAATTTCCGTCACCCGCCCCGGCACGGTCATATCGCCGATATCGGCCAAGGCCGCCCGCCGAAATTCCTCCCGCACCAGGGTCGCTTCGATTTTTTTCTCCAAGGTGGACGGAATGTTAATCCCTTGGGCGTCCAAAAATTCAATCAACACATGGCCTGCCCGATCCGGGTCAAGCCGCACATGTACGCCGCCATCGACCCCCAACACCCGCGCCACCAGCCGACTGATGGGAATGGCCCGCGCCTCCAAATTGTGAACCTGCACCCCCACCGACATCAGCCCGGCAATGACCGACCGGGAAATCATGCGGGAGACTTTGCGCTGGTCCCTGGAAACCTGCACCTGCGCCCCCGGCGGTAAACAGGACCCAAAAGCCGCCCCCAGCCGCATCGCCAATTCTGGGGTAATGTCCACATTCGCCAGCCCCGCCACCCCCCGCGCCCCAAACAAGTGCCGCCGCGCCCCCGTTCCCCAAATCAGATTGGTGGTCACCGTCGCCCCCGGTTCAATATATTTCCCCGGCCAAATGCGACAGCCCCCCTGCACCTGCGCCTCCTCCTCCACCGTGCACAAATGCCCCAGCACCGCCCCCTCGAAAATTTGCACCCGCCGACCGAGGCGACTGCCCCGCCCCACCACACAGCCGCGCAGATGGCTTTCCTCCCCCACCATCACCCCGTTGAACACCACCGGGCGTTTCAAATCCGCCTGCGCCCCCACCGTCACATAATCCCCAATCACCGTGCCCGCCCCCAAACGCACCCCCGGCCCAATCCGGCAGTGATGGCCGATCAACACCGGCGGTTCCCAGACCACCGACGGGTCCAGCCGTACCTGTTCCCCCAGCCACACCCCCGCTTGCACCTGCCGATAGGGGGAAGCCAACCGCACCCGCCCCGTCAACGCATCCCACTGCACCTGGCGATACCGTTCCAAATTGCCCACATCACACCAGTACCCCGTCGCCAAAAAGCCATACACCGGCTCCCCCGCCGCCAACAACCGGGGCAACAAATCCCGGGCAAAATCCGCCGGTTCCGCCGCCGGGAGATAGGCCAAAACCTCCGGCTCCACCACATAAGCCCCCATATTCACCCGATCCGAAAACACCTCCCCCGGCGTGGGCTTTTCCAACAGCCGCAGAATCCGCCCCGCCTCATCGGTGATCACCACCCCAAACTCCGCCGGGTCCGGCACCTGGGTCAAAATCACCGTCACCTTCGCCCCCCGTTCCCGGTGAAACCGTATCGCCGCCTGCAAATTCACATCCGTAATCACATCGCCACTGACCACCACAAACGTCTCCGGCAACCAGGCCGCCACATGACGCACACAGCCGGCCGTCCCCAAAGGCCGCAACTCTTCCACCGCATAGGACAATTGCACCCCAAACTCCCGCCCATCCTGGAAATAGGCCTGCACCGCATCCGGCAAATAGTGCAGCGTCATGATCACTTCCGTCACCCCATGCCCCCGCAACCAGGCCAGGGTATGCTCGGCAATCGGACGATTCAACACCGGCATCAACGGCTTGGGCACATCGCAGGTCAAAGGCCGCAACCGCGTTCCTGCACCTCCTGCCAACACCACCGCCCGCATCGTCGTCCCGCATCCACCTCCAGCATTCTCCCTACCCATTATGACCGCCCCACCGGCGGGCCATGCGTTACACTGCGAAATGTAAAGTTATCTAAAGGGCTATTTATGGTGACGCCGGTTCTTGCTCCCCACCAGCGGCAGAAACTCGATGCCAGCGACGACGAAATTTTTTACCGTTTTCCCCGCTTTGTCACCCATGTGGACGACGGTTTTATTGCAAAACTCACCCAACTGTATCGGGAGCGCCTCACGCCGGGAGGAACCATTCTCGATCTCATGAGCAGTTGGGTCTCCCATCTCCCCCCCGAAATGAGCTTTGCCGAGGTAGTCGGGCATGGCTTGAATGCAGAAGAACTGGCGCACAATCCCCAACTTACCCGTTATTTCACCCAAAATCTCAACCAAGACCAAAAACTCCCCTTAGCCGATAACACCTTTGACGCCGTATTAAATACCGTTTCCGTCCAATATCTTCAGTATCCCGAAGCCGTCTTTCAGGAAATTCATCGCATTCTCAAACCCGGCGGCATTTTGATTGTCAGCTTTTCCAACCGTATGTTTTACCAAAAAGCCATTCAAGCCTGGCGCGACAACACCGAAGCCGGTCGCCTCCAACTGGTCAAACGCTATGTGCAAGCGGTTCCTGGATTTAGCCCCCCCGAAGTCATCGCCCACAAAAATCTATCCGTCAACCCTGTGTTGGCCTTGGCAGGTGTTGCGGTCGGTGACCCGTTTTATGCCGTGATCACCTATAAGCAAAAAGAAGGTTCTGGGAGATAAAACTCTCGTTGCACCTGCTCTTTTTAGGGAAGTGAAATGGCTTGGGGGGCATGCCCCAGACAGAAGTGTGACGTCTGTTTGTCAAGTTTTGTAAGGCAATGAAACAGAAAACGTTAAGCATTGGGCCGGGGTTGATAAAAATTATTGCTGTGGTTGGGGAAGACCGGACAAGGGGGGCATGGCTTTGTTAGGTTGAAAGGGCGAGGTTAGGGGGTTAGAGTCAGCCGTGAAACGATTGGCGGATGCTTGGATTGCGCGGTGGTGTCAAGAGCAGGGTTGGACCGACTGGGTGGTTGCAGGCGGCACGTACTGGGCCTTTCCGCCGCAGGCGGTCATGCCGGTTCCCATTCCGCCGGAGGTGCTGCGGCAACTCAAGGCCACCTATGGGTTATCGCCCCAGGAGCGGTGGGGCCTTGCTGTGCTGGGAGTGACGGCGGTGGTGGCATTTTTGGGCAGTTGGTACAGCCATTGTCCGCTGCCATTGGTGGGAGCCTTTAGCCTGGGCGCACTGCTGACGGCAGCGATGGACGGCGATGGATGATGGTTGCCGGTGTGCGCTCGTTCTTGTAGGTCTGGCGAAAGAGAAAAAGGTGGCTAACCGCCGTCGGAAAAGGCGCTGAAGATTGCGCACGATTGCCCTGCGGCCGGTGGCATTTGAACTGTACCCCATAACTACAGCAACAAGGCCCAAACAGAGTTACGTTGATTTTTAACCTCACGGTTCTCAGAGGCGTTGAATCTTAAGATTTTGAGATTGCTATTTATAGTCATTTCGGTTTAGAATGCGACACTAACTTGTGCAATAATTACGAATGATTTCATCAATGGTGGTGCCAGGAGGAGCATACATCCACAATCTTTTTAATGCGCTAAAGTCATGCTCAATAGCATTGAGGTCT
>NZ_JBRCEP010000090.1:0-16213 GCF_053491055.1 Gloeomargarita sp. | reverse complement strand
GGTGGGGGTGGGGTTTGCCCTCTCGGCGTTGGTGGGGATTCCGGTGGGACTGCTGATGGGAAGTTTTGCCAGTATCCGGGCGTTGTTGGAACCCCTGTTTGGCTTGATGCGCTATATGCCGGCGCCCGCGTTTATTCCCCTGTTGATTTTGTATCAGGGGGTGGGGGAAGAACCGAAGGTGACGCTGATTTTTATTGGTACGTTTTTTTTCAATGCGTTGATGGTGATGGATACGGTGAAATTTGTGCCGAAGGAGTTAATTGAAACCACGTATATGTTAGGAGGAAATCGGATGGCGACGGTGATGCAGGTGATTTTTCCCTATGTCCTGCCGGGGGTTTTGGATGCCTGTCGGATCAATTTGGCAGCGGCTTGGCAGTTGGTGATTGTGGCGGAATTGGTAGCGGCGACGGAGGGGTTGGGGCGACGGATTAGTTTGGCGGGCAGATTTTTGCGAACGGATGAAATTTTTGTAGGAATTATCGTGATTGGGCTAATCGGGTTGGGGTTGGATTTGTTGTTTCAATATCTGGTGCGGTTGACCAGTCCTTGGGCGGATGCGAAATGAGTTGTTTCTATAACCAATTGGGAGGTGCCTTCATGTTTTTACAGGTGCGACAGTTGAGCAAACATTTCCCGACCAAGCGGGGGACGTTGGTGGCGCTGGAGGATATTAATTTCTCTGTGGCTGCTGGGGAATTTGTCTGTGTGGTGGGGGCTTCTGGATCGGGCAAGTCCACTCTCCTGCGGCAGATTGCGGGGTTGGATCAGCCGACGCGTGGGGGGGTGTGGATTGATGGACAACGGGTGAAGGGCCCTGGGGCGGATCGGGGAATCGTCTTTCAGCATTACTCCCTGTACCCCTGGATGACGGTGCAGGAGAATGTGGAGTTTGGGCTGAAATTGCACGGGATTTCCCCCCGGGTGCGGCGGGAGCAGGCGCAGTATTATCTGGAGGTGGTGGGGTTGACGGCGTTTGCCCAGGCGTTGCCCCGGCAGTTGTCTGGCGGGATGAAACAGCGGGTGGCGATTGCCCGGGCGTTGGCGGCGGAACCCCGGATTTTATTGCTGGATGAACCCTTTGGGGCGTTGGATTTGCACACCCGGGAAACCATGCACGAATTTATGGTGCAGCTGTGGCAACGCACCCGTTTGACCGTGTTTATGATCACCCACGATGTGGAGGAGGCGGTGTTTTTGGCGAACCGGATTTTCGCTTTGAGTAGTCACCCAGGGCGCATCTGCCGGGAGATACGGGTGGAACTGCCGGATCGGAGTGTGGGGGTGATGGCAATCAAACGTCACCCACGTTTCCACGACTACCGGGATGAATTGGTGCGCATCCTGCGGCAACAGGGACGGGCGAATGCTCCTACCCCGGCGTTGGCGGCTTAAGGCCATCCTTTCAGGTCATTTATGCCCCTAAGTCTCGATCTGTCATCGTTGCGCCAGGCGTACCTTGCTGGGCAGGTGACCCCAGTTGACGTTGTCGAAACGGTGTACGCCCGGATTGAACGCTATGCCGACCCGGCGGTGTGGATTTATTTAGCGCCCAAGGAGGAGAGCGTACGGCGGGCGCAGGCGTTGACCAAAACTGAACCGAGCCAGTTGCCCCTGTACGGCATTCCCTTTGCCATCAAGGACAATATCGATTGGGCGGGGGTGCCCACCACGGCGGGGTGTCCCAGTTTTGCCTATACGCCCCAAAAGTCGGCGACGGTGGTGAACCGGTTAATCGCCGCCGGGGCAATCCCCATCGGGAAAACCAATTTGGATCAGTTTGCGACGGGGTTGGTGGGCACCCGTTCGCCCTACGGCATTTGCCGCAATCCCTTTCACCCAGAGTACATTCCGGGGGGGTCGAGTTCCGGGTCGGCGGTGGCGGTGGCGGCGGGGCTGGTGAGTTTTAGTTTGGGGACGGATACGGCGGGTTCCGGGCGGGTGCCTGCGGCGTTTAACCAGATTGTGGGCTTGAAACCCACCCGGGGTTATCTGAGTACCCAGGGGGTGGTGCCCGCCGTGCGGAGTCTGGATTGTGTGTCCATCTTTGCCCTGACCTGCCGGGATGCCCAGGCGATTCTCCGGGTGACTGCTGGGTTTGACCCCCTGGACCCCTTTTCCCGGTTGCCCCAGTGGACGGAGCAACCGCCGGGTCTGCGGGTGGGGGTGCCGCCGCGGGAGCAGTTGGATTTTTTTGGCAATCAGGCGGCGGCGGAGAATTACCAGCAGGCGTTGACCCGGCTGGCAGGGTTGGGTTGTACCTTGGTCACGGTGGATGTTATGCCGTTTTTGGCGGCGGGTGACTTGTTGTATGAGGGGGCGTGGTTAGCGGAGCGGACGGCGGCGGTGGGGGAATTTCTCCACCAGCACCAGACTGGGGTTGACCCGGTGGTGCGGCAAATTATCTTAGCGGGTGAGTCCATTTCCGGGGTGCAGGTGTTCCGGGATATGTACCGTCTGGCGGCGCTGAAACGGGAAACCGAGGCGCAATGGGCGCAGATGGACATGCTGGTTCTACCCACCACCGGGACGATTTACCGGGTGGCAGAAGTGCTGGCTGAACCCATCGCCCTGAATCGCCATTTGGGACGGTACACCAACTTTGTGAATTTACTCGACCTGTGTGCCTTGGCAGTACCGAGCGGCAGGCAACCCAACGGTCTCCCGACCGGCATCACCCTCATGGCAAGGGCGGGGCAGGATCAATGGCTGTGCCACTGGGGGCAACGGTATCAAGCGGCGCTGGGGGGAATGTTAGGAGCGACTGCAATGGCTGAGCAGGAGGTGTCCCCATGACCGAACCCTACCGCCTGGCGGTCGTCGGTGCCCATTTGACCGGACAACCTTTGAACTATCAGTTGCAAGAATTACAGGCTCGGTGCCTGCGTACCTGTACCACCGCACCCCTCTATCGGCTGTACGCCCTTACCGGTGGGGAGATACCCAAACCCGGTCTGGTGCGCCAAGGGGCAGGGCAACCGGGCTATGCCATTGAAGTGGAAGTCTGGGCTTTGTCAGCTACCAGTTTTGGTCAATTTGTGGCGCAGATTCCCTCGCCCTTGGGGATTGGCACGCTGATTTTAGAAGACGGGGAAACGGTCAAGGGCTTTGTGTGTGAGTCGTTTGCGGTGGCGGATGCCCTGGATATTTCCCATTACGGCGGTTGGCGGGCCTATCTGGCAGCGCCAGGCGCAAAAAAATTCCCCTTACCCTCTAGACAAATTCTTAAAAGCGGTCTATGATTTTAGATCGTGTCGCTAAGCCGCTGCCTCGGTAGCTACCGAGAGGGCGGGGGATACTGGGTTTACCGTCAGCGTGGCGAAGCCATCAATCAGGCTGCGGGAACTCAAGTCCTGGGGCGGCAGGCAGAGGACTGGTGATGCGTGCGTGAGCCATACCGATAACGGCTGTTCCTCGCGGGAGAGGGAGGCCGGTTCGGGGTTGGAATGGATAGATTAGGAGGCAGACCGTGGCGCTGGGACTTTTGGGAACCAAGTTGGGCATGACCCAGCTTTTTGACGAAACGGGCAAGGCGGTGCCGGTGACGGTAGTGCAGGCCGGGCCTTGTACGGTGACGCAACTCAAAACCACGGCCACGGACGGTTACAATGCGGTGCAATTGGGGTATGGGGTGACCCGGGAAAAGACCCTGAGCAAGCCGGAGCGGGGGCACTTACAAAAGGCGAATGCCCCGTGGCTGAAGCATCTGCGGGAATACCGTTTGGATGATCCGACCCAGTACCAACTAGGGCAGCAGATCACGGTGGCGATCTTTCAGCCGGGGCAACGGGTGGATGTGGTGGGCACCAGCATCGGGCGGGGGTTTGCCGGGTATCAACGGCGGCACCATTTTGGGCGGGGGCCGATGGCGCACGGTTCCAAAAACCACCGTCAGCCCGGTTCGATTGGGCCGGGGACGACGCCGGGACGGGTCTATCCGGGGAAACGCATGGCAGGCCGCATGGGCAACCAACGGGTGACGATTAAAGATTTATGTGTTTTTCAGGTGGACACGGAGCGCCATTTGTTGCTGATCAAGGGGTCGGTGCCGGGAAAACCAGGGGCTTTGGTGAGTGTGACGCCTGCCAAACGGGTGGGGGCAAAGGGGTAAGCGATGGTGGCACTAACGGTGAAGAATTGGCAAGGGGAAACCAGCGGTGAGGCGTCCTGGACGCTGCGGGTGGCGAAACCGGAGACGGCCAACCACCTTCTGCATCGGGCGGTGGTGCGTCAGTTGGCCCATGCCCGGCAAGGAACAGCCTGTACCAAAACCCGGGCGGAAGTCAGCGGCGGTGGGCGCAAACCCTGGCGGCAAAAGGGGACGGGTCGGGCGCGGGCCGGTTCCAATCGGTCGCCCTTGTGGCGGGGCGGGGGGGTGATTTTTGGCCCCAAACCGCGGGATTACCTGCTCAAGATGAACCGCAAGGAGTGGCGATTGGCCTTGCGGACGGCCTTGATGAGCCGCGCCGAGCAGACGATTGTGGTGGAGGAATTTGCAGCGCACCTGCCCCGGCCCAAGACCAAGGAAATGGTGCAGGCGTTGCAGCGCTGGGGGGTGCCGCCGGAGACCAAAGTGTTATTGATTGTGCCGGAAATTACCGAGACGCTGGGGTTGTCGGTGCGGAATGTGCCCTATATCACGCTGCTGCGGGCGGACCAGTTGAATGTGTGGGACATTCTCCATGCGGATACCCTGGTGGTGACGGTGGGGGCGTTGCGCAAAATTCAGGAGGTGTACGGGGATGGGTCGGATCACCACGCTTAAACCCCGCCAGAACGACCCGCGGCGGTTGGTGGATTGCATTATCCGCCCGCTGGTGACAGAGAAGGCGACGCGGTTGTTAGAGCAAAACCAATACACCTTTGCGGTGCAGCCGCGGGCGACCAAGCCGGAGATCAAGGCGGCGATCGAGTTGCTGTTTGGGGTGCGGGTGGTGGCGGTCAATACCTTGCACCCGGCAGAGCGGCGCAGGCGGGTGGGGCGGTTTGTCGGCCAGAAGCCCCATTACAAAAAGGCCATTGTGACCCTGGCTGCTGGTGACAAAATTGTTCTGTTTCCGGAGGTCTAGCAGCCCATGCCGTTACGTCTGTATCGCCCCTTGACCCCAGGCACCCGTGGCCGCTCGGTATCGGATTTTGCGGAGATTACCAAGACCGAGCCGGAAAAGTCGCTGGTGGCCTTCCACCATTCCCCCAAAGGGCGTAACAACCGGGGGGTGATCACCACCCGCCATCGGGGCGGCGGCCACAAACAGTTGTATCGGTTGGTGGATTTTCGCCGGGATAAGCGGGGGATTCCGGCCAAGGTGGCAGCGATTGAATACGACCCCAACCGGAGTGCGCGGCTGGCGCTGCTTTATTACCGGGATGGGGAGAAACGCTACATTTTGCATCCGCGGAATTTGCAGGTGGGGGCGACGGTGATGGCGGGTCCCGATGCCCCGATTGAGGTGGGCAATGCCCTGCCTTTGGGGAATATTCCCTTGGGGACGGAGGTGCACAATGTGGAGTTGACGCCGGGCAAAGGCGGGCAGATCGTGCGGAGTGCGGGCACCAGCGCCCAGGTGGTGGCCAAGGAGGGGGATTTTGTTGCCCTGAAGTTGCCTTCGGGGGAGGTGCGGTTGTTCCGGCGGGAGGCGTATGCCACCATTGGCCAGGTGGGGAATGTGGAGCACAACAACATTACTTTGGGGAAAGCGGGGCGCAAACGTTGGTTGGGTCGGCGTCCTGAGGTGCGCGGTTCGGTGATGAACCCGGTGGACCATCCCCACGGGGGCGGGGAGGGCAAGGCCCCCATTGGCCGCAGTACGCCGATGACCCCTTGGGGGAAACCGGCTTTAGGGCGCAAAACCCGGCCTCGCCACAAAGCGAGCGACAAGTTGATCATCCGTCGTCGCAAAGGGAGGGACTAGAGATGGCGCGTTCTTTGAAAAAAGGGCCGTTTGTGGCCGACCACCTGTTGCGCAAAATCGAAAAGCTCAACCAGCGCAACGAAAAGCAGGTGATCAAAACCTGGTCGCGGGCCTCCACCATTGTGCCGGAGATGATCGGCCATACGATTGCGGTGTACAACGGCAGACAGCATATCCCGGTGTACATTACCGACCAGATGGTGGGGCACAAGTTGGGGGAATTTGCCCCCACCCGCACCTTTCGGGGTCACACCAAAAGCGATAAAAAGGCCAAACGTTAGGAGGAAGACAGGGTGATTGCCACGACAGGACCAGAAGTGCGGGCCGTGCTCCGGTTTAGCCGCTTGTCGCCCAATAAGGTACGGCGGGTGTTGGACCAGATTCGGGGGCGCACCTACCGGGAGGCCCTGATGATTTTGGAATTTATGCCCTATCGCCCCTGTGGGCCGGTGATGAAGCTGTTGCGGTCGGCGGCGGCCAATGCGGAACACAACAACGGCCTGGACCGCAGCAAATTGGTGATTACCCAGGCCCGCGCCGACGGGGGACCGATGCTCAAGCGCTACCAACCGCGGGCGCGGGGGCAGGCCTACCGGATTCACAAACCCACCTGCCACATCACGATTGCGGTGCGGGAACGGGCCGACAAGGAGGAGCAATAGGATGGGACAGAAAACACATCCGGTCGGGTTTCGGTTGGGGATTATCCGGGAGCACCAGTCCCGCTGGTTTGCTGCTCCCCGGCAGTACCCGGAACTGTTGCAAGAGGATTACAAAATTCGCCAGTTTGTGATGCAAAAGCTGAGCAAGGCGGCCATCGCCCGCATCCACATCCAGCGCAAGGCCGACCAGATCGAACTGGCGGTGCATACGGGACGCCCCGGCGTGGTGGTGGGCCAGCGGGGGGCGGGCATTGAGGCGCTGCGCAAGGACGTGGAAAAACTGCTGGGGCGGCAGCAGGTGAAAATCCGGGTGGTGGAAATTGCCAAGGTGGATGCGGAAGCCCCGTTGCTGGCGGATTACATCGTCGAGCAGTTGGAAAAGCGGGTGGCGTTCCGGCGGGCCATAAAGCAGGCGATTCAGCGGGCTCAGCGGGCGGAGGTGCAGGGCATCAAGGTCATGGTGTCCGGGCGGCTCAACGGGGCGGAAATTGCCCGCAGCGAGTGGGTACGGGAAGGGCGCGTCCCCCTGCAAACCCTGCGCGCCGACATTGACTATGCCCAGCGCATTGCCAAAACGGTCTATGGGATTTTGGGGGTAAAGGTGTGGGTGTTTCGCGGGGAAGTGCTGCCGAGCACCCCAGAGGCGTCGGCGGTGCGTACCGGCAAACCGGCCCTGCGTCCCCCCCGGCGCCGCCAGCAGTTTGAGGACCGTTCTGAAGCCGAGGTACAGGAGTAGCCCATTATGCTCAGCCCAAAACGCACCAAATTTCGCAAACAACAGCGGGGCACACGGCGGGGCGTGGCCACCCGGGGCAATACGATTGTCTTTGGGGATTACGGGTTGCAGGCCCAGGCGCCGGCCTGGATCACGGCCCGTCAGATTGAGGCCTGTCGGCGCGCCATGAACCGCTGCATCAAGCGGGTGGGGAAAATCTGGATTCGCATTTTCCCGGACAAACCGGTGACCATGCGCCCGGCGGAAACCCGCATGGGTTCGGGGAAAGGCTCCCCGGAATTTTGGGTGGCGGTGGTCAAACCCGGCACCATCCTGTTCGAGATGGGCAACGGCGTCCCCGAAAGCGTGGCGCGGGAGGCCATGCGGTTGGCGGCCTACAAACTGCCCATCAAAACGAAATTTGTTACCCGTGCCAGTCAGGAGGTGTCTTGCGATGGCGTTTCCCAAAATGTCTGACATCCAAGACCTCGACGACGACCAATTGCGCGAGGCCATTGTGGCGGTGAAAAAGGAACTCTTTCAACTGCGGTTTCGCCAAGCGACGCGCCAGCCGGTCAAAAGCCATGAATTTCGGCATGCCCGGCACAAATTGGCGCAATTGTTGACCCTCGAACACCAAAGGAGGCGGCAACATGGCAGTTAAACAGTTTGTGGGGCAAGTTGTCAGCAACAAGATGCAAAAAACGGTAGTGGTGGCGGTAGAACGGCGGGTGGCCCACCCCCGCTACGGCAAGATTGTGGTGCGGACGAAGAAGTACAAGGCGCACGACGAGGAGAACCGCTGCCAAGAGGGTGACCGGGTGCGGATTGTGGAAACCCGTCCCTTGAGCCGCACCAAGCGCTGGCGGGTGGTGGAAATTCTCAGTACTTCCCCAGGAGGTGCCTCATGATTCAGCCCCAGACCTATTTGAACGTGGCCGACAACAGCGGCGCCCGCCGGATTATGTGTATCCGGGTGTTGGGGGCGACCGTAGGCAGCAAAGGGTTGACCAAAGGCGGCGGCAACAAGCGCACGGCGGGCGTGGGGGATGTGATCGTGGCGGTGGTCAAGGATGCGGCGCCCAACATGCCCGTGAAAAAGTCCGAGGTGGTGCGGGCGGTGGTGGTGCGCACCCGCAAAAATGTGCGCCGGGAAAGCGGCATGAGCATCCGGTTTGACGACAACGCCGCCGTGATCATCAACAAAGACGGCAATCCGCGGGGGACGCGGGTCTTTGGCCCGGTGGCGCGGGAACTGCGGGACCGCAACTTTACCAAAATTGTTTCTTTGGCGCCGGAGGTGTTGTGATGGTACGGCGTTTGCAACCGGGGTTGGTCAAAAAACTGACCAAACAAAAAGGGGTGCGGCCCCACCGCAACGGCCTCCGCTACAAGATGCACGTCCGCCGGGGGGATTTGGTGCAGGTCATTAGCGGCGACGACAAGGGGAAAGTGGGGGAAGTTCTCCGGGTGTTGCCGGAGACCAGCCAGGTGGTCGTCGCGGGGGTGAACATCCGCACCAAACATGTCAAACCCCAGCGGGAGGGGGAAAAAGGCCAAATTGTCCGGGTAGAAGCCCCCATCCACAGCAGCAAGGTCATGCTCTATTCGCGGGAAAAAGAGGTCGCCAGCCGGGTCTGCCACACCTATACGCCAGACGGGCGCAAGGTGCGGATGCTGAAAAAGACCGGCGAACTCCTTTTGCCCAAACCACCGAAGAAGGGAGGGAACTAGGATGGCCCAGCGGCTGAAGACCTACTACCAGGAAACGGTTGTCCCCCGCCTGATGCAGGAGTTTGGCTATACCAACGTGCACCAGGTGCCGAAATTGGTGAAAATCACCGTCAACCGGGGGTTGGGGGAGGCGGCGCAAAACGCCAAGGCTCTGGAGTCGTCCCTGCAAGAAATCAGCCTAATCACCGGGCAAAGGCCGGTAGTGACCCGGGCGAAAAAGGCGATTGCCGGGTTCAAAATCCGCAAAGGGATGCCGGTGGGGATGATGGTGACGTTGCGGGGCGACCGGATGTACAGCTTTTTGGAGCGGTTGATTCACCTGGCTTTGCCCCGGATTCGCGACTTTCGTGGGATCAGCCCCAAGAGTTTTGACGGGCGGGGAAATTACAGTTTGGGGTTAAAGGAGCAGTTGATTTTTCCTGAGATCGAATATGACAAGATTGACAAAATTCGGGGGATGGACATTGCCATCATTACCACGGCCCGCACGGACCGGGAGGGGTTGGCCTTGCTCAAAGCGCTGGGGATGCCGTTTCGGGAGAACTAACGATGGTTAACGACACCATTGCCGATATGCTCACCCGGATTCGCAACGCGGGCTTGGCGCGCCACCAGACCACCCAGGTTCCGGCGACCCGGATGACCCGCAGCATCGCCCAGGTGCTCAAGACAGAGGGGTTTATCCAGGACTTTCGCGAGGAGGGCGAGGGGGTGCGGCGGGTGCTGGTCATCACCCTGAAGTACACCGGGGGGCGGCGGCGGCAGCCGGTGATCCGTGCCCTCAAGCGGGTCAGCCGTCCGGGGTTGCGGGTGTATGCCAACCACCGGGAGTTGCCGCGGGTGCTGGGGGGAATTGGCATTGCGGTGATTTCCACCTCGCGGGGGATCATGACCGACCGGGAAGCCCGCAAAAACGGCATCGGCGGCGAAGTGTTGTGTTATGTCTGGTAGGAGGGGGGGTCATGTCCCGGATTGGTAAACGACCGATTCCTATCCCCGCCAAGGTGACCGTGACCCTGGAAGGGCAACGGGTGCGGGTAAAAGGTCCAAAAGGGGAACTTCAGCGGGACCTGCCCGCTGGGGTGGTGGTGCAGCAGCAGGAGAACCGCTTGCTGGTGCAGCGGGTGGACGATTCCCGGCAAAACCGGCAACTGCACGGGCTATGCCGGACCCTGGTGGCCAACATGGTTGAGGGGGTGGCCAAGGAGTTCGAGCGCAAGTTGGAAATCCAGGGGGTGGGCTACCGGGCGCAGATGTCCGGGAGCAAGCTGGTGTTGAACGTGGGCTATAGCCATCCGGTGGAAGTGACCCCGCCGCCGGGGATCACCTTGGGGATTGAGGATGCCAGCGGCAAAAGCGTCAACCAGGGCACTATCATTGTGGTGCGGGGGATTGACAAGGAGCAGGTGGGGAATATGGCGGCGCAGATTCGCTTTGTGCGGCCCCCGGAACCCTACAAGGGCAAGGGGATTCGCTACCTCGGCGAAGTCGTGCGGCGCAAGGAAGGCAAAACCACTGGTAAGAAGAAGTAGTCAACCGGATCACGACCATGAAACTCACCCGTATCGAGGCTGTTCAACGTCGGCACCGCCGCATCCGCAAACGGGTGGTGGGCACCCCGGAGCGCCCCCGTCTGGCGGTCTTTCGTTCCCATCGGCACATCTATGCCCAGGTAATTGACGACACGCGGCACCACACCCTGGCGGCGGCTGGCTCGGTGGAACCGGCCTTGCGTCAGGAACTCAACAACAACGGCGCCACCTGCACGGCGGCGGCCAAGGTCGGGCAAGTGATTGCCGAGCGGGCCTTGGCCAAGGGTATTCAGCGGGTGGTGTTTGACCGGGGGGGCAACCTCTACCACGGGCGGGTCAAAGCCCTCGCCGAAGCGGCCCGCGCCGCCGGATTAGAATTTTAGAGCAACGGCAAAGGAGAAGCACATGGCTAAAGAACGTCGCAGCAAAGCTGCCCGTACCCCGGAAAAGGAACCGGAATGGCAAGAGCGGGTCGTGCAAACCCGGCGGGTGACCAAGGTGGTCAAGGGAGGCAAAAAACTGAGTTTCCGCGCCATTGTCGTCGTGGGGAATGAGAAGGGACAAGTGGGCGTGGGTGTCGGCAAGGCCAACGATGTCAGCGGAGCGGTGCGCAAGGGGGTCGCCGATGGCAAAAAGCACCTGATCACGGTGCCCTTGACCCGCGCCAACTCGATTCCCCACCCCACGCGGGCCGATTTTGGGGCGGCGAGTGTCCTGATGCGGCCGGCGGCGCCGGGAACCGGGGTGATTGCCGGGGGGGCGGTGCGGACGGTGCTGGAATTGGCCGGGGTGAAAAACGTACTGGCCAAGCAATTGGGGTCGAGCAACCCCCTGAACAACGCCCGTGCAGCCATTGCCGCCTTAGCCAGTCTGCGGACCTTCTCCCAGGTGGCGCAGGAGCGGGGCATTCCCATCGAACAACTCTACGGTTAACCAGGTAGGGAGGGGCGCACCATGCGGCTACACGATTTGCATCCCCAACCGGGTTCCCAGCATCGGCGGCGCCGGGTAGGCCGGGGCATCAGTGCGGGCCAAGGCGCCAGTTGCGGTTTTGGCATGCGGGGGCAAAAATCCCGTTCTGGCCGCTCCACCCGTCCGGGGTTTGAAGGGGGCCAAAACCCCTTGTACCGGCGGCTCCCCAAACTGCACGGTTTCCGGTCGGTTAACCCCACCCGTTACACCATTCTCAACGTGGGGGATTTGGCCCGCTGGCCAGGGGAGCAACCCGTCACCCTGGCGGCCCTCCAAGCTGCCGGTTGGGTCAAACAGCCCCAGGGCCCGTTAAAAATTCTGGGCGATGGGGAGATTGACCGTCCCCTCACCGTGGTGGCGGCGGCCTTTAGCGCTACTGCCGAGGCCAAAATCACCGCCGCCGGTGGGCAGTGCCAACGGGAGACCTAGGGAATTGCCCGCTTGTGCGGACCCCCAAAACCTGGTCTAATAACGGTAATGGGTCACAGGGGGGCGCTATGCAGGAAAAGGTCAAACTGCTCAAGGCGGTGGCGGGCACCAACCGGGGGTTGTTGGCGTCGCCCCGGATGCAGGCCGAGTTAGACCAACTGATTCGCCAACTGGAAGCCCAAAACCCGACGGCCAACCCGGTACAAGCCTCGGAATTGCTCAGCGGTTGCTGGCAACTGCTCTACACCACCAGCGCGGATGTACTGGGTTTAGGGCGGCTGCCGGGGGTGACCCTAGGGCAAATCTATCAGGTGATCCAAGCGGACAAAAGCCGAGTGTACAATCTGGTCGAGGTCCAGGGGTTGCCCTTGTTAGAAGGGGTGTTGGCCGTTAAAGCCCGGTTTACCGTGGTCAATCCCAGCCGCATTGCTATCTACTTTGAACAGAGTCTGTTGGGCTTGCAGCGGTTTGTGGACTACCAAAACCCCACCCAATGGCTAGCGCAGTTGGAGCGGGACGAACCCCTGCCCTTGCTGCGTATTCCCCTCGATGGCAGCCGTTCCCAGGGCTGGTTGGACATTACCTACCTGGACATTGACCTGCGGATTAGCCGGGGCGACAAGGGGAATGTGTTCGTCCTGAGCCGGGTGTGACCCCGCCGGAACCCGGTGATGTTACAGTAATCTATAGAAATGTAACGAAATTTCGCCGTTGGGGGTTGCTATGGTCGCCGCCACGACAGCCAGCATTTGCTTTACCAGAGAAGGGAAAGAGGTGATTGTAGCCAACGGGGCCAATTTGCGGCAGCAGGCGTTGGCCCATGGGATTGACCTGTACACCTGGCAGGGAAAGTTGCTCAACTGCGGCGGTGTGGGTCAGTGTGGCACGTGTGTGGTGGAAATCCTAGCGGGTGGGGAATACCTATCGCCGCCTACCGCCTTCGAGCAGCGCAAGCTCCGCAAAAAGCCCCACTGTCGGCTGGCCTGCCAAACCCTGGTCTATGGCCCGGTGACGGTCAAGACCAAACCCTAGCTACAATCCTTAAAACTGTGGCGCTCCATTCTCCGCTAGAGTAGAATTTGGAGTTTTGGAGGTCGCCACCGATGGAAGTGAATATTTTGGCCCTGATTGGCACTGCCCTGCTGGTTTTGATTCCTTCTGCCTTTTTGATCATCCTCTACGTGCAGACGGCCAGCCGCGGCGAAGGGTAGCGTTGACCCTGGGCAATCAGCGCACCAGCAACACCGGGCTATCGGCGTGTACCCGCACGTAATCGGATACGGAATTGCCGAGCAGCCGGTCCAAATCCACCAGGCTACGGGCAATGGTGGGACGGCGGTCCGGGGAACCCAACAGCACCAAGTCGGCGGCGACTTCCTGGGCAATTTCACAGAGGGTAACCCCAGGGTCGCCCTCGCGCACCACACAGCGGTACTTGAGGCCCCGTTGCCGGATTTTTTGGATCGCCTCGGCCAGAACGGGGCTGGCTTCCGGGTTTTGGAGCAATTCCGCCAGCGTGACTCCTTGCAGGGGAGGGTTGACCTCGGCGAGCACCAGTTCGCCCCCCTTGAGGTCCTGGAGGAGGAAGAGGGCCATCTCCAGGCTTTGCTTGGCGCTGGGGGAACCGTCGTAGGCCACCAGCAGGCGCTGGATTTTTTCCACGTAGGTATCGTCCTTGACCAGCAACATGGGACGCGATGCCAGTTGAAACACATACTGGCTCACGGAGTTTTCCAGAATGGCCCGCAGCCGTCCCAGCCCCCGCGAACCCATGATGATCAAATCCACTGCCAATTCGTCGGCCACGCGGGGTACGACATCTTTGGGGTCCCCCTCCCGGAGCATGGTCGTCACCTGCGCAGGTTTCAAACAGGCCGTGTTTGCCCCCTCCGGGCGGCACACATGGATTTTCGCCAGGGAATTTTTGAGAATTTCTACCCCTTCTGCCTGTTTGGCCACCATGTCCTGCGCCGATGCCTGGGGCGTGACCACGTGCAACAGCGTCACCTGGGCTTGGGCAATACAGGGCAGGTCAATCAGGGCATTGAGCATTTCCTCCGTATGCCCTGTCCCGGACACCGCCACCAGTATTTTGCGAATCATGGGGCTATCCTCCTCTGCGCCGATCTACTTATTAGGGTGAGACCAGCTACCCCCGCCCTGCCCCATTTCGTTAGGTTTCTTCAAATTGAACCGCCCAAACGTTCACAAAAATCAAAACGCCCCTAACTGGCCACCGGTTGCCCCTGGGGTTGGAACTGGAACAGGGCATACACCACGTTGCGGCGAATGTTGGTCATCATGTCCTGGAACAATTCATAACCCTCAATTTTGTACTCAATCAGGGGGTCTTGTTGCCCATAACCCCGCAACCCCACCGACTCCCGCAGCGCATCCATCTGTTGCAGATGCTCCCGCCACAGCGTATCCAGTTGTTGCAGGATGAAAAATCGTTCTGCTTCTCGCATCAAACCCGGACGGATTTGCTCCACCTGCGCCTCTTTCATGTCGTAGGCAATGCGGACTTGCTCATGCAAAAACGCCTGGATTTCCGGCAGGGTTAAATCCTCCAATTGACTGGGTTCCAAATCACTCAATAGATAGATAAATTGCTTGACCTTTTCCACCAGGGCCGTCAAATTCCATTCCTCCGGCGGTAAATCCGGGTTGATGTAAGCCGCAATAATATCATCAATAGTTTTTTCGGCGTATTGAATCACCAATTCCCGCAAATCCCGCCCTTCTAAAATCCGTCTGCGCTCCGCATAAATTGCCCGCCGTTGGTTGTTCATCACCTCATCGTACTCAAACACCTGTTTGCGGATGTCGTAATAGTAGGTTTCTACTTTCTTTTGCGCCCCTTCCAACGACCGCGTCAGCAACGGCGACTCAATCGGCATATCCTCCTCCACCCGGAAGGCATCCATGAGCGCCGCCACCCGCTCCCCGCCAAAAATCCGCAGGAGATTGTCCTCCAAACTCAGGAAAAACCGCGTTGTCCCCGGGTCGCCCTGCCGCCCGGCCCGCCCCCGCAACTGGTTGTCAATCCGCCGTGACTCGTGCCGCTCCGTGCCAATCACATACAAGCCCCCCAGCTTCACCACCTCGTCATGTTCCGCTTGCGTATAGACTTCGTACTCCCGGCGCACCAGGTTGTAGGCCTCCCGCAAGCGGGCAATCACCGGGTCATCCGTTGGGGCTTTCTCCGAAGCAATGGCAATCTTATCCTCCGCGACCAACTCCGGCAAACTCTGCTCCCCGTACACCTGCACCGCAAAATCCACCGCCGCCCGCAACGCCCGTTCCGTTTCCGGGGAAAGTTCCGCCGGAAAAATGTTGGGGGACGCCTTCCAGGTTTTGACCTTCTGGCCCGTGCCAAACCCCACGCCCCCAGGGCGACTTTGCCCCAGCAGGGACGCAAAAACCTGCAGCCCATCGTCTTGCTGGGGCATCACCAACCGGGGCATAAAATACTCCCGCACCTTCAGGCGCGCCATGTACTCCGCATTCCCCCCCAGAATAATATCCGTCCCCCGCCCCGCCATGTTGGTAGCGATAGTAACCGTTCCCTTGCGTCCTGCTTGGGCGATGATCTCCGCCTCCCTTTCCACATTTTCGGGTCTAGCATTGAGCAGGTTGTGGGGAATGCCCACTTGAGTAAGCAGGCTAGATAGGTACTCGGATTTTTCCACACTGGTAGTACCCACCAATACGGGGCGACCGATCTTGTACATCTCAGCGCACTCATTGGCTACTGCCATCCACTTAGCTCTTTCGGTCTTATAGACCACATCGGGAAAGTCCCTTCTGCCGCTGGGGCGATTGGTGGGAATAACAGTTACTTCAAGGTTGTAGATTTTGCTGAACTCTGCCTCTTCTGTCTTAGCTGTGCCCGTCATCCCCGCCAGTTTGGGATAGAGCAAAAAGAAGTTCTGGTAGGTGATGGTGGCAAGGGTCTGGGTCTCGGGCTGAATTTCTACGCCCTCTTTGGACTCGATCGCCTGATGCAGACCATCGCTCCATCTGCGCCCAGGCATCACCCGCCCTGTGAATTCATCCACAATAATCACTTCCCCATCGCGCACAATGTAGTTCACATCGCGGAGGAACAATTCCTTCGCTTTCAGAGCATTGAATACAAAGTGCGCCCATGGGTCTTTTTGGTCGAATAGGTCGGTTACCCCCAACAGGCGTTCTGCTTCTGCAAAACCTTCATCCGTGAGAATGACATTTCTCTGCTTTTCATCTACTTCGTAG
>NZ_JBRCEP010000089.1:0-32171 GCF_053491055.1 Gloeomargarita sp. | reverse complement strand
GAGAATTTAGTCTATATTGACCAGTCTGGGATGGATAATCGAGATGTTTATGAATATGGTTGGGGGCGAAAAGGACAAAGAATATACGGTCAACGACCTGGCAAAAAGAGAGAGAGAATCAGCATGATGAGTGGTTATCATTTAGGGCAATTGGTCGCACCATTTACTGGGATTGGTATAGCTAGGTAGGTTAAGGTTGTCGCCCTAAGATTCATGGCTACGCCACGCTTCGCTATGGGAAACCAAGGTGGGGCTACACCCAGCGACCCATATCATGTCAACCTTTGTGTGCTTAGCCATATAAACTGCCCCACCGCGTAGGCGGATGCTGTTGGTTTGTTCGCTCTTTGATTCCTGTCAAAGCCTCCAACACAATGACTTGGTTACGGGCTTTGGCCTG
This sequence comes from Gloeomargarita sp., assembly GCF_053491055.1. Taxonomy (NCBI): domain Bacteria; kingdom Bacillati; phylum Cyanobacteriota; class Cyanophyceae; order Gloeomargaritales; family Gloeomargaritaceae; genus Gloeomargarita; species Gloeomargarita sp. Next base: position 31,771 of record NZ_JBRCEP010000089.1, on the reverse strand, counting down.
CCGGAGAATGCGCTTGGACACACCTCATCCCTAAGTTTTTTAGGGAGTTAAGTCTTACGTTTGTTGATCCTATTTTACGAGGCGCCGTCTCAATAATCTATAAGCATTTATGATGCCGGTTTCAACCAACTAAACATAGCGCGCAAATCCCGCCCCACTTCCTCAATCGGATGTTCCGCTTCCCGTCGCCGCATGGCCGTAAACACCGGTCTGCCCGCTTGGTTTTCCAGGACAAATTCCCGCGCAAATTGACCGGTCTGAATTTCCGTGAGAATTTGCCGCATTTCCGCCCGTACCTGTTCATTGATAATGCGCGGCCCGCGGGTGTAGTCCCCGTATTCTGCCGTGTTGGAAATGCTGTCGCGCATCCGGGCCAATCCCCCTTCTACAATCAAATCCACAATTAATTTCACTTCGTGCAGACATTCAAAATAGGCCAATTCCGGCTGATAGCCCGCCTGCACCAGGGTTTCAAACCCCGCCTTAATCAGCGCCGTCAACCCCCCGCACAGCACCGCCTGTTCCCCAAACAAATCTGTTTCAGTTTCTTCGCGAAAAGTGGTTTCCAAAATTCCCGCCCGCGTGCCGCCAATCCCTTTGGCATAGCTCATCGCCCGTTCCCTGGCCTGGCCCGACGCATTTTGATACACCGCAAACAGACAGGGCACCCCCTGCCCCTGCACGTAGGTCCGCCGCACCAAATGCCCAGGCCCCTTGGGCGCCACCATGATCACATCCACCTCCGGAGGGGGGACAATCTGGGCATAGTGAATGTTAAACCCGTGGGCAAAGGCCAAGATTTTGCCGGGGCGCAGATGGGGCTGAATCTCTTGCTGATAGACCGTTTTTTGCACCTCATCCGGCAAGAGGACCATAATCAACTCCGCCTGGGCCGCCGCTTCCGCCACCGACAACACCGGCAAACCCTCCGCCTGCGCCTTTGCCGCCGATTTGCTGCCGGGATACAGCCCCACCATCACCTGTAAACCGCTGTCGCGGAGATTCAAGGCGTGGGCGTGCCCCTGCGAACCATAGCCAATGATGGCGATGGGTTTGGACTGCAACAGACTTAAATCCGCATCCGTGTCATAGTACAGCCGCGCCATACGCCACCTCTTGCCAATCACTACCTGGGTTACTCATCATACCAGAATCCGGCGGCGGGGAACTGTTGCAAAAGTTTACAGCACCGGCGTTGCCCGCAAGCGTGGTTGCAGGCAATGACCCCTGCCGCCAGGAATGGCAGCCATCGAAAGCCCCGGCAGCAAGGTAACTCGCGTTTATCTGCTCTGGGAAAGGGATTCTTCGGGATTCAAATTGAACAGCGTATGCAAGGTTTGCAGGGCACGTTTACGCGCCATCGTATCCCGCTGTGCCCGCAGTTGTACCATCGGGTCGTGCAGGATTTTATTGACAATTCCTTTGGTCAGGGCTTCCACCACCTCCCGGTGTTTGCTGGTTAAATCCGCCCCTAACCGAGAGAGGGCTTTTTCCAACTCCTGCGCCCGAATCGCCTCCACCTTGTCCCGCAGTTGATTCAACGTCGGCACCGTTTCCAACGACTGCCACCACAGGTCAAACGCCTCCAGTTCCTCCTCCAAAATGGCTTCCGCCTCCAAGACCGACTGCCGCCGCCGTTCCTGGTTGCGGTTGACCACCTCCCGCAGGTCGTCCACATTGTAGGTATGCACGTGGGGCAATTCGTTCACATCGGGAGCCACATTGCGCGGCACGGAAATGTCAAACAGCATCAGAGACTGGTTGGGCAATAGCCAGGCCTGTAACATGGCCCGATGCACCAAGGGTTCCACCGCCGCCGTACCCGTAAACATCACATCCGATTCGGGAATGGTTTTGGCCAGGTCCTCCAGGGGCCGGATGTGGATTTGGGTTTCGGGAAATTGGCTGGCCAATTCCATCGCCCGCTCCGCCGAACGGTTGACCAGCGTCAAGCGGTTGACCCCCTTAGCCACCAAATGGGTGACCAACAGCCGCGCCATTTTCCCCGCCCCCACCACCGTAATCCGCGCCCGGTGCAACTGGGGCACCCGCAGATGCGCCAACTCCACCGCCGCCGAGGAAATGGACATCGCCCCACTGCTAATGCCCGTCTGCGCCCGCACCCGTTTGCCCGCCTCCAACGCCCCCCGCAACAAGCGGTTGAGCACCGTCCCTATGCCCTTGGCATCCTGGCCGAGTTTGTGGCAGTGTTTTACCTGCGCCAAAATCTGCCCTTCTCCCAGCACCAAACTGTCTAGCCCTGCCGCCACCCGCAACAGGTGCATCACCGCATCCTGATGCACCAGCGTGAACAAATAGGGACGCAACTGCGCCAGCGGCATGCCACTGTGTTCCGCCAGAAAGACCGTCACCTCCCGTACCCCCTGGTACGTATCCGGGCTGACAAAATACACCTCCAGGCGGTTGCAGGTGCTCAGAACCGTCGCCTCTTGGATGTGGGGGTAACTGCACAGTTGTTGAATCGCCGCCACCCGCCGTTCCTCTGGAATGCTCAGTTTTTCGCGCACCGCCACCGGCGCCGTCTTATGGCTTAAACCCACCACAATGACCGGCATGGCTCCACCTCCTAGCGCAATTGGATCACTTTCGGTTGCCCTTTCAGGTGAATCGTATCGACAAACCGTGCCGTGCGAGACTGGGTGGAAATCACCAGGGTCGAGGTGCGTACCCCACCGGTGAAAAAGCGCACCCCCTCCATCAGGGCGCCCGGCGTGATCCCAGTTGCCGCAAACAGCACCGTTTGACCGCTGGCCAGTTCTTCCGCGCTGTACACCCGGTCCGGGTCCGTAATCCCCATCTCCTTCAACCGCTGGATGTTCCCCTCCCGCGTCCATTTTTCGCTTTCCGGGGTTTTCACCACCGCCGGGTCATAGACCAACTGCCCCTGGAAATGGCCCCCCAAACAGCGCATGGCCGCCGCCGTAATCACCCCTTCCGGGGCCGCCCCAATCCCCATCAGCGCGTGAATGTTCGTACCGGCAAACGCACAGCACAGGGCCGCCGACACATCCCCATCGCTAATCAGCCGCACCCGCGCACCCGCCGCCCGAATTTCCGCAATCAGGTCTTTGTGCCGGGGCCGGTCCATGACCACCACATTCAAATCCTCAACCGCCCGCCCCAAACACTCCGCAAGAATCCGCAAATTTTCCGTGGGCGTTTTGCGAATATCCACATGGTTGCGCGCCGCCGGGGGAGCCGCCAGCTTATTCATATAAAAATCCGGAGCGGCAAACAACCCCCCCTTTTCGGAAATCGCCAGCACCGACATGGCGCCGTTTTGCCCCTTAGCCACCAGGTTTGTGCCTTCGCAAGGGTCCACGGCAATATCAATCTCCTGCAATTCCTCCACCGAACAGATTTCGGCGGCATTGGGCTGGGTACAAATCCCCACCTCCTCGCCGATGTAGAGCATGGGCGCCTCGTCCCGCTCGCCCTCGCCAATGACAATCCGCCCCCGCATATAAATCTGATTCAGCCGGGCACGCATCGCCTCCACAGCCGCCCGGTCTGCCCCTTCCTTGTCGCCTTTCCCCATGTAGTGCGCCGCGGCAATGGCCGCCTGCTCGACCACCTCGATAATCTCTAACCCAATCGTGCTATCCACAAACTTCCCTCAACACGACGTCCCCTGTTTCAGTCTATCAGGGCCACGCAAACCCCAACCGCAGCCAGAATGTTAAGCTTTGTGGCTGTAGGTAAATAATCTTCACAATTATTGGCATAACCCCAGGCCACCTGCGCGCTAGCGGCTGACGATGGCCGACCACTGTACGGGGGTTTTTCCGTCCCGGCGGTAGGAATAGAACCGTTCCCGCTCGGCGTAGGTACAGTGGGGTGACACGGCAATTTGTTCCGGCGGGATGCCCAGGTAGTGCAACTGTTGCACCTGCACTTGGCGCAAATCCAACCGCCAGCGTTCCCCATCCGGTTGCAGGATGTCCGGTTGCGCTTGCCACTGGGCAATGACCGCCGCCAGCGTGGGTTGCGCCACACCCACCAACGTCGCTGCCAAAGCCGCCACCACCTCCCCCTGCACCTGGTAATTGCGGCCACTGATGGCAGGTCCCAAGGCAATCCGTAAACTGTCTAGACGACTCCCCTGCCGGAGCAATTTCTCCACTGCCGTCGGAATAATCTGGGCCGCTGTGCCCCGCCAGCCCGCATGGAGCGCCGCCACCCTCCCTGTGTGCATACAACCAATCAGCACCGGCACACAATCGGCACTGGCCACCCACAGCGCCTGACCCGGCTGGGTGGAAATCAGCCCATCCCCGGCACTTTCCGGCTGCACCTCCGCTACAGAGAGTACCAGCCCGCTATGCATTTGCCGCAGCCGATAGTTGCTCCGACCGGGAAATGCCGCCACTCCCAGGCGTCCACCAAACTGATGCGGCCAGGGAGCAAGCAGGTCACAGCTAAGGTGCGTATCCCCCTGCCAATGCCATTGGGCTGCCATCACTGCAGAAATAGGGGTTATCGCCATCCAATTTATGACCATCAAACCATCATATTAACGGAACATTGACCACTCCCCCGCTCAAAAAGTAAAAGCGTTCCTGTATCATAAACAATAGACAAATCATGATGCGCCGTAATTTTCCCATGACCTTAACCGTTTACAACACGCTCAAGCGCCAACTGGAACCTTTTTACCCCCAACAACCGCCGGTCGTGACCATGTACGTTTGTGGCGTGACGGTCTATGATTACTGTCATTTGGGCCACGCCCGCAGTTATATTGTCTGGGACATCGTGCGGCGTTATTTAGAACATCTAGGCTACACCGTCTTCCATGTGCAAAACATCACCGATATTGACGACAAAATTCTCAAAAAAGCCCAAGCGGAACAGACGCCAATTGAGGTAATCACGGAGCGGTATATCCAAGCCTGCGATGAAGATATGCGGCGGTTAAACATTCTCCCTGCTTGGCAATACCCTAGGGCGACCGAATCGATCCCCGACATTATTCACTTTATTCAACGCCTGGAATCGCTGGGTTATGCCTATGCGGTTGAAGGGGATGTGTATTATGCGGTTGAGCGTTTTCCTACTTATGGAAAGCTCTCCCAACGCACCCTAGAACACATGCAATCGGGGGCCAGTGGTCGGGTAGAGAAAGCAGAGGTGGAAAAGAAACGGCATCCTTTGGATTTTGCCCTGTGGAAAGCAGCCAAACCGGGTGAACCTGCCTGGGCATCTCCCTGGGGCTTCGGTCGTCCTGGCTGGCACATTGAATGCTCGGCGATGGTGTATAAAACTTTGGGAGAAAGTATTGACATTCACGCCGGCGGCACAGATTTGATTTTTCCCCACCACGAAAATGAAATTGCCCAGTCGGAACCCATCACCCAAAAACCCTTAGCCCGCTATTGGTTACACAATGGATTTGTCACTGTAGATGGGGAAAAAATGTCGAAGTCGCTGGGCAATTTTCGCACCATTCGCGAGGTGCTCCAGCACTACGAACCGATGGCCTTGCGATTGTTGATCTTGCAATCCCACTACCGGCAACCGATGGAATGCACGCCTGCTGGGTTACAGGCTGCGCAATCTGGCTGGCAGACCTTACAACAGGCAGCGCAAACCTACGATTTGCAGGCAGCCGAAAGGGTAAGTAAAAAGGATTGCGACCCTGAAATTTTAGAGCAGTTTGCGCAGGCGATGAATGCCGATTTCAACACTCCTGGGGCGCTTGCCCTTTTATTTGGTCTGGCGAAAAAACTTAAACGCAGCGAGAGGAGCGAAGCATCCCGGCGGCTGTGGCAAACCTTTGTTTATCTAGCGCAGCAGGTTTTGGGCTTAAAATTCACCCCCAAACCTGTGACTTCTCAGGGCAGCGATTCCTTAGACCAGGAAATTGCCCGCCTCATTCAAGAACGACAAAAAGCACGGCAAGCAAAAAATTATGCCGAAGCCGACCGCATCCGTCAGGAATTGGCGAAAAAGGGCTTTCGTTTGATTGACAAACCCAACGGGGAAACCCTAGTTGAGGTCTGTTCTGAGTGAACCCGATTGTCCTGGTAGGCGCCGGCCCCGGCGGCCCGGAACATCTGACGCAGGCGGCTTGCCAAGCGCTGCAACAGGCCGAAGTTGTCCTGTACGACAGCTTGATTGATCCCCGCCTCCTTAGCCTCGTTTCTCCCCAGGCGGAAACCCGCTCGGTGCAGGGGTTATCCCAGACCGAAATCAACAACCTGCTGATTCACCATCACCGCAACCACCGCCGCGTTGTGCGTCTCAAAAGTGGTGACCCATTTATCTTCGGCAAAGCCACGCAAGAATTGCAGGCCCTGGCCGCAGCCGATTGTATATACCATGTCATTCCCGGTATCAGTACAGTTACCGGAGCAGCCACCCTGGCGGGCATCCCGTTGACAGACCGCGAATGGGGACGCACCATCGGTATTTTTACAGCCCATGCCCCTGACGACCTGGACTGGTCCGCCTTAGCGCGGATGGATATGCTGGTTGGTCTGATGGGGGTCAGTCATTTGGACACCATACAAACCCAATTACTACAAAATGGCCGCGGTCCTGACACGCCAGTGGCTCTGATTCACCGGGCAGGGCAAATTGGGCAAGCCATCTGGCGGGGCACGCTAGCAGAATTGGCCGCTCAACCAGCGCAAGCGCCCAGCGTGTTGATTGTGGGGGAAGGCGTGAGACACCAGGCCCAATGCCAATCCCGTTTGCCTTTACAAGGTAAAAACATTTTAGTGACACGGGCAGCAGGCAGCGGTGGCGAGATGGAGCAGCTTTTGCGGGATTATGGGGCGAATGTGGTGAGTCTGCCCACGCTGGTTGTCGAGCCACCTCCAGACTGGACCGCTTTGGATAGGGCGATTACCCAACTGGCGCAATTTCACTGGTTAATTCTCACCTCTGCCAATGGGGTGGATTATTTTCTGGAACGACTTTGGTATCATGGCCTGGATGTGCGTGCCCTAGCCCATCTCAAAATTGCGGTTGTGGGAGAAAAAACCGCTTTACATTTACAGAAATGGGGACTGCGCGCGGATTTAATTCCCCAAGAATTTGTTGCCGATCAACTCCTAGCAGCATTTCCTTGTGACTGTCAGAACGTGCGGGTGTTATTTCCCCGCGTCGCCAGCGGTGGGCGGGATGTTTTGGTCCAGGGATTGCAACAGCGCGGGGCAGAGGTTTTAGAAGTCGCTGCCTATGAAACCCGTTGTCCGGAGACGATTCCCCCATTTATTTTGGAGTATCTGCAACGGGGTTGGATCGATGTCCTCACCTTTACCAGTTCCAAAACGGTCGTGCATTGCTATCAACTTTTAGAACAAGCTGCTCCGGGTGTGTGGCGAACGTGGTTAACCAAGAGTTGCATTGCCGCGATTGGTCCCCAAACTGCGCGCACCTGTGAACGTTATTTTCACAGAGTAGATATGGTTGCTAAGGAGTACACCTTGCCGGGTTTGGTTCAGGCGATTGTTGCGCATTATTGCCACCCCCATCACCGCCGGTCGGTATCCATTTAGCCAGTTGTATCATGTTTCCTGAATGCCAAAAACTTCTCCCCGTCACCCTCATCATTCCTTTCGTTCTCCGGCCAAGACTTCATAGGTAAATAAAGTTCGTAAATCAGCTACAGCCAGGCGTTATGAATTTTGGGAAGCGCTTTGCCGCCACTCTTCCGGAGTAAGGGTTTTCATCGTCAACGCATGGAGTTCGTTGGTTGCCAAAACACTTTGTAGCGCTTGGTACACCAACTGATGCCGCTGCACCCGGCTTTTGCCCCCAAAAGCTGAGGATACAATTACCGCTTGCCAATGGTCACCACCACCTGTCAAGTCCTGCACTTCGACATAGGCATCGGTCAAATGGCTTTGAATTAACTCAATCAGAGTTTGGGGTGACAACATTGGTACACGCAACCCAACCAACCAAAACTACCCCTATTATGCCAGAAACTCCCTTGGCGGCAGTCGGGATGACCCTGACCCCCTTCGCCGTGGTTTCGTAACATAATATATAAAAAGACGTTCTATTGCTACGACTGCTACGACATTGTTACAGCGATTCGCAACCCTGATTGTCCGTTGGTGGTCAGATTTTACGCTGCAAACGCGGCTGATGGCAGCGGCGACGTTGGTCGTTTCCCTGCTGATGAGTTTGCTCACCTTTTGGGCGGTCAACAGCATTCAGCAGGATGCTCGCATGAATGATACACGTTTTGGGCGGGATTTGGGCTTATTGCTGGCTGCCAATGTTGCCCCTTTAGTCGCTCAGGACAATCGCACCGAATTGGCACGGTTATCGGAAAAGTTCTACCATAGCACTGCCAGTATCCGTTATATTTTGTACGCCGACGCCCAGGGAGAAATCTATTTTGGTATTCCGTTTTCTGCGGTCGAAGTGCAAAATTCCCTGACCTTAAGGCGGCGGATTCAACTGCCGGAGTTGGCAGAACCAGACCAGCCCTTTGTCAGGCAACATTTGACCCCAGATGGTTTAATTGCCGATGTTTTTGTACCCCTGATTCAAGATGGAAAATATCTGGGGATTTTAGCTTTAGGGATCAATCCCAATCCCACAGTTTTAAGTGCTTCATTACTTACCCGCAACATCACCTTGGCAGTATTCATTTCTATATGGATTCTCGTCATCTTGGGTGGTGTGTTCAATGCTGTGACAATTACCCGTCCAATTCGGGAGTTATTAATCGGTGTTAAAAATATTGCTTCTGGAAACTTTCGCCAACGGATCGACTTGCCTTTTGGGGGTGAATTCGGGGAGTTAATTGCCAGTTTCAATGAAATGGCAGAGCGGTTAGCCCATTACGAAGAGCAAAATATTGAAGAATTAACCGCCCAAAAGGCCAAACTGGATACGCTCATGTCCACGATTGCCGATGGTGCAATTCTTTTGGATCGGGAATTGAAAATTGCTTTGGTCAATCCTACGGCGGAGAAACTTTTTGGTTGGTCAGGACAAAATGTTTTGGGGCAAGTGGTCTTCGATGTCTTACCTGCACCAGTAGCCGAGAACATTACCCAACCTTTACAAGAATTGAGCCAGCGTGGGGAAGCAAAGGGAGAACCTATTGAGTTTTGCATTAACCTTGAATCTCCCTACAAATGCACCGTTAAAGTATTGTTAACCACGGTTTTCGACCAGGTTCGCAATCAACTGCAAGGGGTTGCCATTACCATCCAAGATGTTACGCGGGAAATGGAACTGAACGAAGCCAAAAGCCATTTCATTAGCAATGTTTCTCACGAATTGCGCACTCCCCTATTTAACATTAAGTCATTTATTGAAACCCTCTATGAATATGGTCACAGCTTGAATGAAGAACAAAAACGAGATTTTTTAGAAACGGCCAATCGTGAAACGGACCGTCTGACCCGTTTGGTAAACGACGTACTCGATATTTCCCGTCTAGAATCTGGCAAGCCTTATCCCCTCGCGCCTACTTCTTTGAGTGCGATTATCGAACAAACATTGCGGGCGCACCGTCTAACGGCCAAGGATAAGGGAATTCATCTCTCAGCCGTTGTCGAACCCGATTTGCCAGATGTTATTGGGCATTACGATTTACTGCTCCAGGTGTTAGCGAATTTGGTGGGGAATGCTCTCAAATTTACCCCAGCGGGCGGCTATGTCATTCTGTGGGCTTTTCCCTGGGAAGGACGCGTGCGGGTAGAAGTGAGTGACACGGGAATTGGCATTCCACCGGAGCATCAGAAGGCAATTTTTGGGCGGTTTTTCCGCGTAGAGAATCGGGTACACACCTTGGAAGGAACTGGCTTAGGTTTGTCGATTGTCAAAAATATTCTGCAAAAACATCATACGGATATTCATCTGATTAGCGAAGTGGGCATCGGGAGTAGCTTTTGGTTTGATTTAGACCCAGCCTAATGCCTAGATTTTCCTGATTGATGCCTGTAAAATACCCTTCTGAGCATCGCCATTCCGATTCGAGTCATCTCTTGGCCTGCTTAACTCCTCCCTTTAGTTTTGGGAGAAAGTTAGAAGGTGGAGATTAGTCTCTCGAATTGCCTAGGAATCGACGATGCTCCACAACTCACAGCACATTCTTAACCATTCTGAACTATGTCTTTACTCCCTCCTTTCTGGCGCAACTTTTTAATCGGTACGGTTATCAGTATTGTCCTAGGAGTCGCCCTGATCTTTTTAGACAGCCAGAACTTACTCAGCTTAGAGTTTGAATTTATCGGCGCTAAAGCGATTATTGCCGCCCAAGGGCCTGACCCTCGCTTGAGTGCGATTGGCTATGCATTCCCTCCATTCTTGATTTATCTCACCATGCTCTTGGGTTCCCCCATTTCCACGCAAATTTTGTTTGGCACAGGTTTGGTTGGCTTTTTCATTTGGTTGGTGGGGCAATTACAGGCTTCTTGGTTCTGGCGGAGTGCTATTTTGGTGCTTCTTCTGATAAACCCTGGATTTTTAATCATGTTGCTAACTAGCCCGACCTGGACGGCAGCTAGTCTATTTCTAGGGTTGGCCGCTCTGCTTTACTGGCATTTAATCAATCCCCGTGATCACAAATATCCTTTGAGCGTTAATTTGGTATTACTGGGTTTAACATTAGCTCCCTTGGTTCTCCTGCGTTATGAATTCTGGCTCTTACTACCGGTCTTGCTAATCTTAAGCTGGTTTTGTGTTCGGGAAAATCATATTCCACTGAAATCTACTCAGGTATTAGTAACTGGATTTATGAGTCTCATTAGCATTGCAGGTTTTTTGTATGTTAATTTGCTAATTGGGGATGACCCATTTTACTTCTTTTATGCTTCTGGAAATGGGTTGCGCTGGTCAGGTTTAGAGTTTTTATTAGAGTCAGCACCGGGGTTACAAGCCATAGGGACAAGTTTTAGCTGGCTAGGGCAAACGCTTCCGGTATATTATCTCATTTGCATTTTATCTCTGCTAAAAGTCAGGGGCTTTTTGGTCGCAAGAATTCTATTGCTATCCTTGCCAGTCCTGATATTAATTCTTATCTTCTGGCAAAATAATTTTTTGCCCCAGATAGCCATTTTTGGAGCGTTTTCTGTTTTAATTCCGGTTACACTAATACAGTTTTCTCGAATTGAATCGCTCCTGTTATCCTTGATTGCATTTGGCTTAATTTTAAGTGCATATTTAACCGGAAATTTATTAAATACGAACCGTTTTATTCCTGATGAAAGTTTGGTTTGGCGACAAATCACCGGCCAAGGTATTCCCCAAACAGGAATTGTTTCCCGCTGGCGGCAAAAGCAATTAGACCAACGGGAAATTAGTGATTTATTGTTTCAGAGATTGCGGCCAGGACAAAAAGTTCTCTTAGACGATGCCGTCAACTTTAGTTTTATTTATCTCCTACAAAATTCCCATATTTTTATCCTACCCCACCAATACGAGTTCAGTGTCGCTTTGAATCAGCCAGAGGAACTTGTAGATTATATTTTAGTACGGCGAGAAACAGGACAACCATTGCCAGAAACCATCCCAAACGTTATTCTGAATGATGAAGAGATAAACACTACATCAACTGACTACCCCCGTAAACGTAGGCGGGTACGGCACAGTCTGGGTAGTAACAATTTATTCAGTGGATTTGTGAACATTAGAAGTAATACCTTTTACCAGTTATTTCAACGTCAATAAATTCACTCCTAAGCGGGAAATATCTCCTGAATTTGCGTTTGTGTCATGCCGTAAAACTCATCCTGATGTTGTTGTCCATCTAGTAACCACAAAAAAACTCCTTTTGCTCCCAAAGAGAAGGCCAAATTAGCCCAGTGGCGGTATAGAGTAATTCGATCATCTTGTAATTCACGGTTTGACAAAGGACGTTTATCGTCGTCACTGCGAGGGCGACACCAACCCAATTCCCCTACATACCAGGGTTTATTTCCCATGGCCAGCGCCCGTGAACGTAACCACTCATCCCCTAATTTTCTGTAATTTTCCCAACTCCCTGGCCGGTCAGAACGCAGGAGATAATTCCAGCCCCTACGGTCGGTAAACGGTAGGCCGGCTAAACTTGTTTTCTGCAATTCCGCGGCTGGATGGGTGTACATATGAATACTTCCCATCGTTAAATTCGGTCGAGTCATATTGGTCGCTAAATCAATTCCTTCCTGGGCTTGCGACTCAGATGTTAAGTAGTTTAAGGTTAATTTAGGAGGTTGAGCAAGCCATCCTTCTTCGCCAGAGGTAACATAAACTGAATTGCTCATTGTTTTGCGAATAAATGCTCCTTGACGGTCTAACCAGTCAGCCACAACTTTTTGCATCTGGATGTTGGGTTTTACGGGACGATTTTCCTGGGAATAGATGCTCTTGCCTCTGGGTTCATTCAGAATATCAATCGCAACAATTTTGGGATATTTGTTTAAGGTAGCCAGGACTTGCCTGGTATGACTCTGAAACAACTGCTCAACCTGGGGATTCAAGTAAAAATCTGCCCCATATTTTAGATACTTATCCTGATCTTGAAGGGTCATGAATGCATCTAACCACGTTCCTGCTGGTATGGCTTTGACCCACTCTAAATAGCGCAAAATGCCCCCGTAGGATAGCCAATAATTTCCCAGGACAGGAACCAAGTAAAAATCCAATTCACTTAACTGATCAACCAAGGCATCTAAGATATGCAAAACAGGCTGAATGACTTGGTTTGGTGCTGACCAAAGGGCCGCATCAAAAGTCCCGTTTGGTACACCAGGAGCTGCCAGCGGATAGTCATTGAATGCCCAAAAACGAATTGCATTAATCTGACTGCGACGGCGCAGCTCCGCCAAACGTAAATCCAGAGTTAAATAATCCCTGACTATATCTTTAATCAGCCTTTGAGGTTGCTGTTGCACTTTGCGATAGCTTTCTACCAGTAAGTAGTAGGCATTAATGCCGTATAAACGAGGAAGCTGTGCCAACATTTTAGGGGATAGCTTTACCGTCAAGGAAAGAGAAATTGCCCCTGATAGTAAAGTCCGTCTTGAAATAGGAATACCCATTATTTTCCCGTAGCTATGGCACCACCAAAGGTAAACCACAAACCCAATTCAAAACCATAACCCGGCCCATCAATTTGTTTATAAGCTGCCGGAACAACTCGGAGCACATCTGTTGCTTTAATGCGAAATTGTCCCACTACTTTAGCAAAATTTGCTTCCGGGTCCTGCGTGCCAACAATACTATCAACCTGGGCCGCCATATCGAGCCGGTTGGTCACTGGAATTGCCACTTCCGCAAAGGTACGAAATTCGTCAGAACGTTGACTAAAATAGGGGCGATAACCCACTTCTACCGTCCAATATCCCCAGCGATTCCCCACCGGAAAAGAACGGCTGACTGGGACACGAATATCCAAACCAACACCGCCTCTGGATAGGGGTAACGGCGCATTCGGGTCATAACCCAAGGGAATAATGGGCGTTACTTGCAAAGAAGCTGCGAGTCGGGGGTCTTGGGTAAACCGCCAACGTATGCCTATTTCCCCATCAAAAAAACCACTGTTGGTACGCTTGGGGTTAAATTGGTCGTCGCTAATCCATTGGTACGGTACTTTGAAAATCAAGGTGAGGTTTTCCTGCAATCCATATTCTGCGTAGGCTTCTAATTCAAATTTTTCAAAAGTGCGATTCTCTAAAGTGCGGAAAGTAGTACTCACGAAAGCAGCACCTTCAGGTTGTGTAAATCCCCCGGCCCAAGTTGCAGCAGGTTGCAGGAGATGGGAAATCATGCCAATCCCCAAGGTTAATAACCATCTTGTACATTTCATAAACGGAAACCTCAAGGTAAGTAGGAGTTGCCGGTGTGTGAGGTCAGCAGTGATTAAAGGTTCACAAAGTTTTTACCGAAGCCTATGACTGAGTATATCACAGCAAAGTTCCAGTTCTCATTGCTGGCATTTGCGGCATTTTGTCGTTAGAGTATGGAAAGTAGTTCCATACGAGGAGTCTATGGCGGCTCATCACAAGGCCCGTCCCCTGAAGCCGACAAGTCCGAAACCTGCCAAAGCCCTGTGTAGCGAATGTGGGTTGTGTGACACTTCTTACATTCACTACGTCAAGGAAGCCTGTGCATTTTTGCAGCAACAATTTGACACGTTGGAAATGCAAACGCACGGACGAAAAAGAGATATTCACCAAGAGGATGAATGCTATTTTGGGGTGCATCAAAAGATGCTGGCTGCCCGTAAAAAACAACCCATTCCCGGTGCGCAATGGACGGGTATTGTCACGACGATTGCAATAAAAATGCTGACGAATGGTTGGGTAGAAGGGGTTGTTTGTGTGCAAAACACTCCGACCGATCGTTGGCAACCGCGACCGATATTGGCCCGCACACCGGCAGAAGTCTTGGCCGCTCGGGTAAATAAACCTACGTTATCTCCTAATTTGAGTCTCCTGGATGAAATTGAACAATCCGGAATGCGGCGGTTGTTGGTAATTGGCGTAGGATGTCAGATTCAAGCCTTGCGGGCGGTGGAAAAGCATTTGGGCTTGGAAAAACTCTATGTTTTGGGTACACCTTGTGTGGATAATGTGACCCGCGCGGGATTGCAAAAGTTTTTAGAAACCACAAGTCGTTCACCGCAAACGGTGGTTCATTATGAATTTATGCAGGATTATCAGGTGCATTTTACCCATGAGGACGGCTCTGTAGAGAAGGTGCCATTTTTTGGGCTGAATACTCGGAAACTGAAAGATATTTTTGCCCCTTCTTGTTTGAGTTGCTTTGACTATGTGAATGGGTTGGCGGATTTGGTGGTTGGCTACATGGGTGCGCCTTTGGGTTGGCAATGGTTGGTGGTACGCAATGAACGGGGACAGGCGATGCTGGATTTAGTTGGGGATGAATTAGAAATCCAACCAGTGATGAGCCAAGGGCAACGGTATCAGGCGGTTCAACAAAGTATCCCGGCCTATGACCAAGGTGTCACGTTACCGATGTGGGCGGCCCGTTTCATGGGGGTGGTGATTGAAAAATTCGGTCCGAAAGGGCTAGAATATGCCCGTTTTTCGATTGATTCCCATTTCACCCGCAACTACCTCTATGTCCGGCGCCACTATCCCCAAAAATTAGCCAGTCATGTCCCCGAATTTGCTAAAAAAATTGTCAGCCAATACCGCTTGCCCAAGGACTAAAAACCCAAATCTCTCACAATTGATATGGACGTTCTCCACGTAAATACCTATGACACGTTTGGGGGGGCGGCACGGGCAAGTTATCGCTTACACCAAGGGTTAATCCAAGCGGGGGTCAATTCCCAACAATTCGTCTTGCACAAAAGAAGCCAAGACCCCACTATTTACGCCTATCAAGAACCCCGTTTGGTGCAACGTTTGCGGGCGATGTTGGAGGCATGGCCTCTCAAGGTTTATCCCCAACGGGAGCGGGGATTTTCTGCCCACTGGGTGCCCAATTTCGCGCCAGCAAAAATCAAAAATTTCCAGTTTGATATTCTCCATATTCATTGGATCAATCGGCTTTTGATCCCGGAAGCCCTGCCGCAAATGACTTCTAAACCGGTAGTCTGGACGTTGCAAGATATGTGGGCATTCACGGGTGGCTGCCACTACACCCAAGGTTGTGATTTATTCCTAAGTCAGTGCGGCACCTGTCCCCAACTCCATAGTTCCCAAAAAAATGACCTATCCCGTTGGGTATGGCAGCGCAAAAAAAGAGCGTGGCGCCATTTTCACCCCACCCTTGTCACGCCCAGTACCTGGTTGGCCAACCAAGTCAAACGCAGTCCTTTATTGGGGCATTGTGATATTCACGTGATTCCCAATGGATTGGACACCAACTGTTACCGAGTCATTCCTAAACCAATGGCGCGGCAAATTTGGCAATTTCCACTGGAGAAAAAAATTGTTTTGGCTGGAGGAGTAAGTTTTCTCAAAGAACCGCATAAGGGTTGGGATTTGCTCTGCGAAACCGCCCAGATATTGCGCTCTCAAGGAGAGCAAAATGATATTCTCTGGGTAATTTTTGGTCAAGCGCAAGCCCCAGGATTTGCGGGATTACCGGTACACTGCCTTGGTTCCCTCACCGATGAGGTGGCGTTGCTGTTGGCCTACAGTGCTGCTGATGTCATGGTTGTGCCGTCTCGCCAGGAAGCGTTTGGGCAGGTAGCCAGTGAGGCAATGGCCTGTGGTACGCCAGTGGTGGCTTTTGCCGGAACAGGGGTGCAAGACATTGTAGATCACCAGGTCAATGGGTATCTGGCCCAACCCTTCGACCCGCAGGATTTGGCGGCAGGGATTGCGTGGGTGTTGCACCAGGGTTTGGCACTACAACAACGGGCGCGGCAAAAAGCAGAGCAGTGTTTCAGTTTGCCGGTGGTGGTGCAGCGTTATCTAGAGCTGTATCAGTCCCTGATCAAAAAGCATAAAGTTACGCTTTTTTCTTAGGCCGATGGCGTTCAAAGGGAAGGGTTTCCGCCTGAGCCGTCACCGCTTTTTGCTGGGCATCCAAGATTTTTTGCAGGTGTTCTGGCAAGGGTTCCCGCATCAAAATAAAAGTTTGTACCGTTTGAAACACGTTGGCAATCACCATATACATCAACACCCCGGCAGGCAAGGGGAAAAACAGGAACATAACGGCAAAAATGAGCGGTAACGATTTGTTGACCTGATCCTGTTGGGGATTTTTCACCCCATCCCCCTGGTTGGTAATGATTTGGCTGGCGTAGGTACTGGCGGCAAAAATCAACACCAAAATTACCGTGTCCCAGTGGATCATGCCGTTGCTGTCGATGGCGCCGACGTGTCCCAAGGCTGAGATAAATAAAAATCCCTCATTGGCAGCCAAACCTGGTATGACCCCCACCAGGGAAACTTTACCCGGATGCAGGGCCTTGAGCTTAGTTTGGCCGTTGTCCGTCATCAATTCCACCAATTCCCCACCACTTTTTACCGTCCAATGGGGCATAATTTGGGGATTATTAACCTCTTGCAAAATGCTCCCTAAACTGCGCCCGTCGGGGGTACGAAAATCCAGCAGCGTTTCATCCCCCTCATGCAATTTGTTGCCCGCTGTACTCACGACGCTAATGGAATAATGCACACCCGGTTGCACATAGATGTTGTGCGGTTGGGGGTTGACCGGCTGAGATTGCACCACCTGGTCGCGGGGGACAATTTCCAGTTCCACCGGGTAATTGACATCAGCAAAGGGCGACCCGCGTAGGGTGGCAAACAGGGCAAACAGAATCGGTAATTGCAACAGCAAAGGCAAACAACCCGCTAGAGGATTGCCGAATTCCTGATAGACTTTGGCCATTTCTTCCTGCTGTTTGGCCGGGTCATTTTTGTAGCGCTCTTGGATTTCCCTGACCCGCTTTTGCATCACCGGTTGCGCCACCTTCATCTGCCGCATATTGCGAATTTGTCCGGCACTCACCGGCGCCAAGGCCGCCCGCACCACCAACGTCAGCGCCACAATGGCCAACCCGTAGCTCGGCACAACCCCGTAGAAAAAATCCAGGATGGGGAGCATCAGGTTATTGGAGAGGAAATTTGTGCCGAACAAATCCATAGGTCAACGTCCCAATGGCTTACTTCCTTTTGATGTTAGCCTGTGTTGTCCGTCTTTGGTGGCTACACTGGAACTATGGTATGGGATGCACCGCGCGTAGCACAAGCATTGACGGTAGAGCGGCAGGCGGGTTACCCCAATCTCCAGGGGCGGCAGTGCCGGTTTGCGGAATTTCTTCAGGAACAGATGCGCCAAGTGCCCCCCGATTGGCTGCCCCAGGGAGTCAGCCACCAATGGCAAGTATTGCTGGCGGAACTGCACCATTACCCCCGCCTGACCAGCGACCAACGGGAAGCGCTCCTGACCCGCATTGCCCGCCTGCTGCCCCAGGTCCAACCGCCGGGGCGACCAACCCACCGGGTGCAGGAAGCTCCACCGCCAACGGCCAACACACCCATCAGCGCCTTGGATGTCCTCAAACCGCAGCAAAAAAAACACCTGTACGCCTTGGGATTGACCACTTTGGGGGATGTGCTGCACTATTACCCCCGCAGTTATGTGGACTATTCCCAACGCCTGCCCATTAAGGATTTAGAAGCAGGGCAAACGGTGACCATCATTGCCCAAATTCGCAGTTTTCGCTGTTTTACCAGCCCCAAAAATCCCCAATTAACCATTGCCGAATGGTGGGTGGCCGATCGCTCCGGGCGGCTGAAAATTAACCGCTACTACATGGGCAAACGCTATGCCAATCCAGCCTGGCAGGAGCAGCAAAAACGCCTCTATACGCCGGGGGTTTTCGTCGCCATTTCCGGGCTGGTCAAAGAAACCAAATTCAGCAAAACCCTGACCGAACCCCAGGTGCAAATTATTGATGACGACCCGGAATCGGTTGGTAAAATTATCCCGGTTTATCCCCTGCGGGGAGACCTCAAAGCCAGTGCGGTACGCCAGGCGATTCATGGGGTGTTGCCGCTGGTGCAATCCTGGCCGGACCCCCTACCCGCATTCCTGAAAAAACAACACCGTTTGGTGGATTTGGGCACGGCTTACCAGGGGATTCATGCACCCCGTTCTCCGGCAGAATGGCAACACGCGCGCACCCGCTTGGTGTTTGATGAATTGTTTTATTTGCAACTGGGTTTTTTACAACGCCGGCAGCAACAGCGTAGCCAACCCAGCCCCAAACTTCTGCCAGAAGGACAGTTGCTCCAACAATTCCGGGCGCAATTGCCCTTTGCACTCACAGGTGCCCAGGAGCGGGCGGTGCAGGAAATTCTCCGGGATTTGCAGCAACCCCAGCCCATGCAACGGCTGCTCCAAGGGGATGTGGGTTCTGGGAAAACGGTGGTAGCCGTGATGGCCATGTTGGCTGCGGTCGAAGCGGGTTACCAAACGGCGCTCATGGCACCCACAGAAGTGTTGGCAGAACAGCATTATCAAAAATTGTTTGAATGGTTGACCCCTTTACACCTGCCGGTCGAACTTCTTACCGGCTCTACCAAAGCCAGTCAACGGCGGCAAATTTTAGCGCAACTGGCAACGGGGGAAATCCCGATTTTGGTGGGCACCCATGCCCTGATTCAAGAGGATGTGCATTTCCAGCGTTTGGGTTTGGTCATCATTGATGAACAGCATCGTTTCGGGGTGGGACAGCGGTCCCTATTGCAGCAAAAGGGGATGGCGCCCCATGTCTTAACCATGACGGCAACTCCCATTCCCCGCACTTTGGCGCTCACCATTCATGGGGATTTAGACGTGAGTCAAATTGACGAATTACCCCCGGGACGACAGCCCATCAAAACCAGCATTGTTGCGGCAAGTCAACGGCATTTTGCCTACGATCTCATTCGCCGCGAAATTGCCCAAGGTCGCCAGGCATATATCATTTTGCCGCTGGTCGAAGAGTCAGAAAAATTGGCGGCGAAGGCGGCGGTGGCCGAATATCACAAATTACAAGAAGTAACCTTCAAAGGCTGTCGCTTGGGATTGTTGCATGGACGGCAATCCCCGGCAGAAAAAGATGCGGCACTGCGGGCATTTCGGGATGGAGAAACCCAAATTTTGGTCGCCACCACGGTCGTCGAAGTAGGGGTGGATGTGCCCAATGCCACGGTGATGTTGATTGAGAACGCCGAACGGTTCGGGCTGGCGCAACTCCATCAACTGCGGGGACGGGTGGGGCGGGGTCCCTATCCTTCCTATTGTTTGCTGGTCACCCAAGGGAAAGGCGAAGACACCCAACAGCGGTTGCAGGTGTTGACCCAATCCCAAGACGGCTTTTTCATCGCCGAAATGGATTTGCGGCTGCGGGGGCCAGGGGAAATTCTGGGCACGCGCCAAGCTGGTTTACCCGACCTGGCCCTTGCCAGTCTCATCGAGGATCAAGACATTCTGGAAACGGCGCGCCGGGCGGCAGAACAGCTTGTGCAGCAGGACCCGGAATTGACCCAATACCCGCAACTTAAAGCCGAATTACACCAGCGGTTGGCACGACTCAGCGGGCAGGTCGTTTTGAGCTAACCAGCCAGATAGGCCGGTGCGGTGGCGGTCAAATGCGCCACGACCGCCGCGACAGGGGGTGCGGGTACAGGCGGGGGGGCAATTTCGCCAAATACCTGCCGCCACAACGCCGGGTCGGGCCGGAGTTGCATGGAACCTTGAACCAACAGACTGCGCCCCTGCCGCCGCTGGGCCATACCAATAAATTTGTGCCCTGTCACCGTCACCAAATCCACAGGCGTCGCCTGGGCAAAACAACTCACTTGCCCCCGCTGAGGTGTTTGCTGCCCCGGTTGAAGCACAACCCCTAGCCCGCGCCAACCCTCGATTAACCACGCCTGCACCCGTTGCCACTGCGCTCGGTAGCCGCCAGGGGTGATGCCCACCACCACAGCAAAACACAAATCCCCCTGATGCAACACAGCCGCTCCCCCGGACGGTCGGCGCACCAGGGATAGCGGTTGGCCCCGATAACGACAGTGCTGCCAATGGTTCGGCCAGTGGCGCTGGTGATACCCCAGCGAAATCGCCGCCGGTTGCCAGGTATAAAAGCGGAGCACGCCCCGCATTTCTCCCCGTTGATGAGCCGCGAGCAGGTGCACGTCGGTGTGCATCTGTTCTTGGCCCGTTCCCACACTCAGGGGCAAACAGACCCAAGGCGCGGATGAGGGCGATAATGTTAAACTGATAGAACTACACATGGTCTGTGACGGGATGTAGCGCAGCTTGGTAGCGCACTTCGTTCGGGACGAAGGGGCCGTGGGTTCGAATCCCGCCATCCCGATTTCCGGTCACGCCCCTGCCAGCTTGGCAACCAATTCGCAGTAGAATTCCCGGCCATGACTCCCATCCTCAATTGATTCCGGCAAAGTCATTGACCGTTGCAAAAAGCTATTAGCGACACCAGTTGTGCAAGGCGGCCAAGAGAATTTCAATGCTCTGGGCGTGATCATAGGTTTGTTGAATTTGCTGAACTAATGTCTGAATAGTACTGCCATCGTTGGCCAACATGGCTTGACTCAAGGCATCCACCATCGCTTCACCACGCAGGGTTTCCCCTGGCGAACCGGCATCTTCTACCGTCTCAGGTTGACGAAAAGCTGGCGTTTGGAACAGATGCCCAATTTCTGCCCACAAACTCTGGGATGAACCTGGCGGGGGTGAAACCATCTCCTGCGGCGGGGCAACCGAGCTTTTATCCGGTTCAGGCGCAACCTCCGGCCAAGCAAACAAAGGGGTTTCCTCTTCCGGTGGAGATGCCACATTTTGGGGCGCCGATGCTGGGGCAACAGGTGCACGCTCAGCAAACAAAGCTTCCAATTCTGCCCATTCATCAGGGGCTGCCGGCTCCGTTACCGGCTCAGACGTGGGGGGTGACGCATTCCCCCAATCCCCCAAATCCCAACCCTCATCCTCTGGAAATAAAGATGCCACGGTTGCCACCCGGAGCGACCAGCCTTGATTCTAGAATAGCAAATCTGGCAAATGCCTACGGAAGAGGATTTTTACAGGAATGACATCCCCTTTTGCCATAGCACTAATTGCGGAGAACAGCGTAGCGTTTGGCTGGTCTGCGTCCTTAAGAATACCAGTTGATTCTTTAACTCTTTAATTTCATCCAAAAAAAACCGGTTTCATGGATGAATTGCTGACGACATTCGGGATGCAGTTTGAACACTGTGCGGGTGGCATATTACCTTTTTCGGCATTACACTTGCGACAGGCTATTACCCGCTTCGATGGGTTGTTGAGGACTCTGCGGGGCAACCTAAATTCACACCACCGAGATAAAGGGATAAGGTGTTCAATGGTTAAGTTCTCCGCACTGCCCCAGTACACGCAGGAGCACAGTTTTGTCCTGCCCATCCATCAACATCCCCTGTTACGAGAATTTAATAAACTTGACAGTGAAGGCATTTCCATTGCCGGTTCACCGTCCAGTTGTTTCAATGATAATCAGTGATATAGCTAAGCAGGCAAAGGTTGACATGATATGGGTCGCTGGGCGTAGCCCCACATCGGTTTCCCATAGCGAAGTGTGGCGTAGCCATGAATCTTAAGGCGACAACCTTAACCTACATAGCTATGGCATATATACAATATACAAAGTAATGTTAGATTTTTGTGATGGCGTAAGTGTTGTGCCAGACGATAGCCTTGATTGCTGTTTGAGTAAATTATCTGAGACCCTGAAAGACCCAGGATTTACCAGTAGTTAATCCACCGGCGATATGGGGCTGAGTTCTAATTCGGGATGGTCCTCTTGCACCTGTTGCAAATTCCAGGTGTTTTTGAATAACAAAACCGGTCGTTCACGGCCATCTTTGACCACCATCGTATGAAACAATCGTCCCGCCCGTTCCAACGCTGCCCAACCCCCAACCACCCAGCGCGCCAAACTGTAGGGTAACGGTTCCAACACGGTTTCCACACCGTATTCGTGCTGCAAGCGAAATTGCAGCACATCAAATTGCAATTGCCCGACTGCCGCCACAATCGGCTCACGGCGACTTTCATCCACTGAATAGAGAATTTGCACCGCCCCTTCTTCCGCCAATTCAGTCACCCCTTTTTGAAAAGATTTTGACTTAGAAGGATTGGGATTTTTCAGATAGGCAAACAGTTCTGGCGAAAAGCTGGGAATCCCCGGAAACCGAAATTTACCACTTGTCGTCACCGTATCCCCAATGGCAAACACCCCCGGATTATTCAACCCGATCACATCCCCAGGATAGGCCACTTCTAAAGACTCCCGCGCTTGGGCAAACAGTTTTTGGGGCCGACTCAAACGAATGGTTTTGCCCGTGCGGGAATGCTGTACCGTCATATCTTTGACAAACTTCCCCGAACACACCCGAATAAACGCCACGCGGTCTCGATGTTTGGGGTCCATGTTTGCCTGCAATTTAAACACAAACCCACTAAACTCCGGCGCATCGGGCGGAATTATGCCCTGGGTACTGGTATGTGGCCCCGGCGGTGCAGCCAACTTGAGAAAATAACGCAAAAATAATTCCACCCCAAAATTATTCATGGCACTGCCAAAAAACACAGGCGTCATTTCCCCCCGGTGCAAAGCGGCCACATCCAGCGCCGGCATCACCCCATCGAGCAATTCCAGGTCATCTTGCAGTTGATGGTAAAGATGGGGAGCCAACGACGCGACGATCTGGGGGTCGTCCTGGGAAATCACCTGCGTCTGGGCCGATTTCTGCCCCCGTGCCCCCCGCTGAAATAGATGAATTTGGCGCGTCTGTCGGTCATACACCCCCTGAAACTGGTCCCCCATGCCGATCGGCCAATTGACCGCACAGGGAATTAACCCCAACTCCCGTTCCAGTTCATCGAGCAACGCCAGCGGCGGTCGCCCCGGTCGGTCCAACTTATTCACAAAGGTAAAAACCGGCAACCGGCGCAGACGACAGACCTCAAACAACTTGCGGGTCTGCGGTTCCAACCCCTTGGCCGCATCAATCAACATCACCGCATTGTCCGCCGCCGCCAACGTGCGATAGGTATCTTCGCTAAAATCCTGGTGTCCTGGGGTATCCAGCAAATTAATCGTAAAGCCATCGTACTCAAATACGAGAACCGTCGACGTGATGGAAATCCCCCGCTGTTTTTCCAATTCCATCCAATCGGAAGTGGCATGACGCTGGTTGCGCCGTGCCCGCACCGCCCCCGCCTCTTGAATTGCCCCCCCATACAGGAGCAACTTTTCCGTGAGGGTGGTTTTCCCCGCGTCCGGGTGGGAAATAATGGCAAAATTGCGTCGTTTTTGTACCGCCTGCCGAATCTCGGCAACTGTGGCGGCTTGGTCATTGCTCATGGATTTTGCCGACGGTCCATGCGTAACAGGGGCAAGGAACTGGCGCTCGATTCACTGGTTAAATAACGACGCGGCGGTTCCGGGGGTGGGGGAACAGCCCGCCGCGCAGCCAGCCAGCGCCAACCCAAAGCACCCGTAGTCACCACCAACCCCGTCCAAAACAGCGACCAGGCCGGCGTTGTCCCCCCAATAACCATGTCAATCACCCCCGCTGTGACCACCACACTCACCAGGGGGTAGCGGCTGTAATAGGAACGAATGCGCCGAGACAGGGACATGGCTCCAGCCCAAAAAATTTTCTCGATTTTAGCTTAGGAGAGCAACCCCAACCAGGTCAGCACCCCCTTCCCCGTCACCAGCTCAATGACAATCGCCAGCACAAAGCCCACCATTGCGGCGCGTCCATTTAGCCGTTCGCTATAGGCATTGAACCCAAATTTAGGTTCATCGAATACGGGCTGTTTGCTCGGTTGGGGCACTTGAGTCATGGGTGGAACTGAGTTGGGGTCTCTAGGCTAGACAATTATGATTGTATCCTATCGCGCCGCAAAGGCATTGTGCACCTGCCGATACAATTCCCCATAGCGTTGCACCTGCTGCGCCAAATCGTACTCCTGCACCGCAATCGCCCGGCAATTTTGGGACATTTTTTGCCGCGTTTCCCCATCGGCCAGTAACTGCTCGATTTTGTGCGCCAAATCCTGCGGGTTTTCCGGCGCCGCCAATGCCCCCGTGACCCCAGGCCGCACCAATTCCGGCACCCCGCCCACCGCAAATGCCACACTGGGAATGCCACAGGCCAACGCCTCTTGCAACACCAAAGGTAAATTATCCGCCCGCGTTGGCAAAACAAACAGATCAGCAGCCGCAAAAATGCCCACCTTCAATTGGTCTAAATGAATATAACCCAAAGCATAAACCGCCATATCCACCTCTGCAGCCAGGATATGACTCGCCGTACCCATCGCCAGTAAGACCGTATCTTTTTTGAGGGTATTCGGTAATAAATTTAAGGCCTGGATCAAAAGATGACTGCCTTTGCGCGGGTCGTGAAAATTAATCGAGGAAGCAAGCAGGACATATTTTTGTTTAATCCCTAAAAAATGGCGACAAAACTCCTTTTCTAGAGGGCGATAGGTTGCCAGGTCAATTCCATTGGGAATGTGATGAATTTGCAAATGATGAAGCATACTGGCCTGGGCTTGCTTCATCAACCACCGGCTGGGTGTCACGATAGTTAAATGCGCCTGCTGATAGACCCAATTTTTGAGTTGCCATTCCAGGGCCGTACCATCCCGTTGAATTGCCGGATAAATATCCAAGTAAGGGCAAGAACCGCAGCCTTTTTGCCAACGCTTGCAGTCAAAACTATAACTACAATGTCCGGTAAAACTCCACATATCATGGAGTGTATAAATTCCGGGTTTATATCGGGTTAAATAGGGTAGAAATAAGTAATTGAAATAACCCCCGTGCAAATTATGAAAATTTAGAACGTCTGCTTCTTGATAAAAGGGATGTTGCGCGATGGCATAGGTACTCCAACGGGTAATATAATTAACTCCCAAGAGACTTTCCAGATTTTTTAATTTTCTGCGTAGGGGTTGGGGGGGCGTGGGAGCAACCAATGGATCCGTTTGCGTCACCTGACCAACCAAAAGTTTGGAGGCGATCCCCTGGTGCAACAAACCTTGATGCAAACGATAGGCGGCGATGGCAGCCCCACCCACTAAATCCGACTGATTAATTTGCAAAACACGCATGCATCATATCCCATTCGATACATCACAACCCATACCCTACTAAAACTCCCGCCTTGCAAAAATAAACACGGTCAATGCCAACAAAAATATCGTGTATAAGAGGCCGTAAATCACACTACTGATTAACACCCCGGCATCCGGGAGCAATCCATAAACAGCTGTATTTTTCAAATCTAAACGGGATAAATCGGGCACCACCAGAAAAAATCCTTTTAACACAGCCAACAATTGCGGGTTCCGAATCAGCCGTCCCAAAGTAATCACATCCGAACTCAAATGCCCAATAAAAAAAGTAGCCAGGGTGAGGAACGTGGCAATCAAAGGACTTGTAAACACGCTAAAGAGTAACGCTGCGGCAGTCAGCAAGGCAAACTCCATCAGCATCAAAGCAATGGCCGTGATGACCGGCACGAAGGGATAGGTAATTTTCAGAAGCGATAGATAAGCCAAATAAATCCCCGCCATGACCACCGTAAGTAGAACTAGGCCCAGCAATAAGCCTATATGTTTGCCGACCACCAACTCAAGACGACTAATCGGCTTGGCAACGACAATAAAAATCGTGCGTTTTTCCACCTCTCTTGCCAGCAAATTTGGGGTGGTAAAAATGACAATGACCAAGCCGAAAATTAACATCATGGCCAGGCCAAAGTCCGTAATAATTTTGTTCTCAGTTGCCGCTGCCACTTCGGCAATTAAGGCACCCCCGGCCACCAGACCAATCGCATACAATCCTGCCAGATAAAGCAACCGTTCCCGCAACAGTTCCAAAAAAACGTGCTTACTGATGGCCCACGTACGGACTAAATTCATGTATGTACCTCCAGTTCCACTGTATTTTAGGATGGTGCTAACTCCACATTGACCTCATTAAATTGGCGCGGGGTGACGGGCACAGGTTGGCGGGGGGGAATGCCAAACCAATCTGCCAAAATTGCGTCCAAACGATTGAAGGAAACTTGCCCAATCTCATCGAAAAGAATATGGTTTTCCCCATCTTTACCACCTAGGATCACCACCTGAGGCACCCGTCCCCGATAGTAACGAATCGGGTTGGTAGGGTCAGGGGTATCGGTGGGCACCAGGCTATCTACGGTGATGGGAATAATGTCAACAGCCCGCCCATAAAAGCGTTGCACCTGGGATACGGTACTCGCAAAAACCTTACAATCTCGGCTGTCATCCAAGTAATAGACCAACAAAGCTGGCCGTTCGGGCACGGCTAAAGCCTCCTTGAGGGTGACGCGCGGCGGCACCAAGGAGCCATTGCCCGCATACAAGGCAAAGATATTGCCATCGAAGTGGTCATCCTGTAGGCCAGCCCAGGCGGGTTGACCGTAGCTGAGCCAGATGAGCCACACCACAAGTATCCAGCCAATGAATCGCGTCATCAGGGATGTTCTGCCTCAGAAATGGCGTGAGTCTGACATTAAAAATTCTATCGACTTATCGAGCTTCTTCAATTACCCCAGTTTTCGTGGAGCTACTGACAGGGGGCAGTGCTGTCTCAATCGTGATGCATTTGCAACATTGCCATCGGACAGGAAATAAAAAACGACAGGACACTTCCATTATCAAGGCTTTGACACACATGCAGACCCTTGTGGTTGAGGACAAAAATTGGGAGTTACTTAAACGGTTAAAACCTGAAGAGTATGGGTAGGAGCAGGGTTGGATGCTAAATCAAGGGTTGTTGCTGGGTTTCTAATTGGTAGGTTTGCCAGAGTTCCTGATACCAACCCGGTTGGCGTACCAATTCCTGGTGGCTGCCCTGCTGTACCACCCGCCCCTGCACAAGCACCAAAATTTGGTCGGCCAAAGGAGCAATGCCCAGGTGATGGGTCGCCATGATAACGGTGCGCTTCAGGGCGGTGATAGATTGGATGATCCCCTGGGCGGTCTGGCTATCTACGCTGGCAAGGGCATCGTCCAAAAGAATCACCGGCGTTGACACCAACAAGCCCCGCGCCAAAGCCGTGCGTTGCCGTTGCCCGCCCGATAGGGTAATGCCCCGCTCCCCCACCAGGGTTTCGTACTGCGCCGGAAAAGCGAGAATTTCCCCGTGTATCTGGGCTTGGATGGCTGCCCCTTCTACCCGTCCCATGTCCGCTTCTGGGTCGCCGTAGCGGATGTTGTCGGCTATCGAGGCGCTAAACAAGAAACTTTCCTGGGGGACGTAGGCCATCGCCCGTCGCAGGTCGCCCAGGTCAATCTGGGTAATGTCATGGCCGTCGAGAAAAATTTGCCCTGGGGCAATGGGCAACAACCGACACAGGGCCTGGATGAGGGTGCTTTTGCCTGCCCCCACCGGCCCGACGATGACCAGGGTCTGCCCAGGAGACAGGGAGAAACTGACATCCTGCAAAGCTGGCTGGGTTTGCCCAGGATAGGTGTAGGTCAGATGCCAGACGGTCACCTGCCCTGCCACCTGGGGCAAGCGGATCGCGCCTGGGACATTCTGAATCCGGGGAGATTCCCGCAGCAGCGATTCCACCCGCTCGATGCTCACCTGCCCCCGCTGCAAGGCCGTAATGGTAAACCCCAGCAGCGCCGTGGGAAAAACCAGCCGTTCCACGTAGAGCAACAGCGCCACAAAACCCCCGAGAGTAAGGGTTTGGGCTTCCATCGCCCGACTCCCCAGCCAGAGCAAGACCAAAAAACTGAGGCTGGCAATGCCCCCAAACAAGGGAAACAAAAAACTGCGGGTGCGGGCCAGGGTGAGACTATCCTGGCGCAATGCCCGGTTGAGGTGGGCAAAGCCCTGTCGTTCTGCCGCTTCCTGGGCATAGATTTTGATCAACGCCATGCCGCTGATGTCTTCCTGGATCAGGTCGCTCAAGTCGGCCAGCCGTTCCTGCACCTGCGCCTGCTGCGCCCGCAAGGTGTCCCCAAAGGCATACACCAAAAGAAATAAAAAGGGATAAACTGCAAGGGCCGCCAAGGTCAAAGGGACGCTAATGCCCAGCATCACCGGCAGGGTGAGTCCATAGGCCAACACCGTATTGACCAGACTCAGCACCGAAAACCCCACCAACCGGCGGACATTATCCACATCGCTGGTGGCGCAGCTAATTAATTCCCCCGGCGGATGTTGGCTGAAATAGTGCTGGTCTAACCGCAGAAAATGCTCAAACAGTTTTTGTTTCAAATCAAATTCCACCCGCCGCCCCACCCCAAACAACACCAGGCGGGAGACCATGCGAATCAGCCACATCAAACTGGCCAAACCAATGATCCCCAAACCGGACCACAGCAGAGCGCCCAGGGCCAAATGCGTTTCTAACCGGTTGATGGCTTGGCGTAACACCAGGGGAATCACGACCCCCAGCACATTCACCACCACCAAGGCCGCAATGCCGACTACTTCCGCCCGCCAGTATGGACGCAAGTAGCTAAGCAGTTTACGGAGTTGCCCGCGCTGGGGTTTGGCCATACTGCCAGTGTAACAACCCCACGGGTTAAGATGGATGGGGTGGTTTTTAGGGGTCGTTTATGGCACTTACTTCCCAGTGGCGGTCGGTATTTGCCCAGAAACGGGCGGTGAAAATTATTAGCGGCATTACCCAGTTTGACCCGCAGGTGGTGGGCCGGGTGGTGCGGGCGGCTACCCGGGGGGGCGCCAGCTATGTGGACATTGCTGCGGACCCGGATTTGGTGCGGCTGGCGCGGCAACTGACGGATTTGCCCCTGTGTGTGTCCACCATTGCCCCGGAACGGTTACCGGCTTGTGTGGCAGCGGGGGCGGACATGGTGGAACTGGGGAATTTCGACCCTTTTTATGCCCAAGGGGAAGTGTTTGATGCGGCGCGGGTGCGGGCGTTGACGATTCACACGCGGGAATTGTTACCCGATGTGCCCCTGACGGTGACGGTGCCCCATACCCTGCCGCTGGATGCCCAGGCGGAATTGGCGCAGGAACTGGTGGCTCTGGGGGCGGATGTGGTGCAGACCGAAGGCAGTGTCCGCCTGCAACCGCAAAACCCTGGGGTGCTGGGCTTGATTGAAAAGGCGGCTCCGGCGCTGGCAGCGGCCTACACCTTGGCGCGGGCGGTGGAGGTGCCGGTGGTGTGTGCTTCCGGCTTGTCGGTGGTGACCGTGCCGATGGCCCAGGCGGTGGGGGCAGCGGGCGTCGGGATTGGCCGGGCGGTTAATCGCCTTGAAGACGAATGGGCCATGACGGCGGCAGTGCGGGCCCTGGTGGAAGCGCTGGTGCCGATGGCGGTGGTATGATGCCTGTGGCAACGGCCATTCCCCAGTTTGACCTCACCCGCCAGTACCAACAATTGCAGGATGTCCTGAATCCCATCGCCCAAAAGGTCTTGGCCGGGGGGGCGTATGTGGGGGGGGAGGCCGTTGACCGGTTTGAACAGGCGTTTGCGGCTTACATCGGCGTACCCTATTGCGTCAGTTGCAACTCCGGGACGGATGCCCTGTATTTGGCGCTGCGGGCGTTGCGGATTGGGCCGGGGGATGAGGTCATCACTTCGGCCTTTTCCTTTATTGCTACGGCAGAAGCAATTAGTTTGACCGGAGCGACGCCCGTATTTGTGGATGTGGAGCCGGAGACGTTTAATTTGGATTTAACCCAGGTGCAGCAGCGCCTCACGGCCCGCACCAAGGCGGTGATACCGGTGCATTTGTTTGGCCGCCCGGTGCCGATGACGGCGTTGCAGCAGTTGGCGCAGGCGCATGGTTTGGCGATTATTGAAGATTGCGCCCAGGCTACGGGCAGCCATTGGCAGGGGAAACCGGTGGGCAGTTGGGGGACGCTGGGTTGTTTTAGCTTTTATCCCACCAAAAATCTGGGGGCGATGGGGGATGGGGGGGCGGTGACCACCCACGACCCAGTGTTGGCGCAGCGGCTGCGGGAACTGAAAAATCACGGGCAGCGGGAACGGTATTGCGCGGTGACGGTGGGGGTCAACAGCCGTCTGGATGCCCTGCAAGCGGCGCTATTGACGGCGAAATTGGCCTATTTACCCCAGTGGCTGGCGCGGCGGCGGTTGTTGGCAGCCCGCTACCAGGAGTTGCTGGGGGATATTCCGGGGTTGCTCCTGCCCCAGGATTGCCCCGGCCACAGTTGGAACCAGTACACGGTGGTCTGCAACCACCCGGCCCTGCGGCGGGATGACCTGCGCGCCCGGTTGCAGCAGGCGGGCATTGGGACGGCAGTGTATTACCCAGTGCCTTTGCCGTTGCAGCCGGTGTATGCCCATTTGCAGTACGACAAAACGGCCATTCCCCAGGCGGCGGTCCTGAGCGAGCGGGTTTTATCCCTGCCTTTGTTCCCAGAATTAACCCTGGCGGAGCAAGAACAGGTGGCGGCGGCAATACGGCGGGGTGTTGGCTTATGACCAAGGGGGGGATGGCCCGCTGGCAGCGGCTGTGGTTGCCGTTTTTGACCGTGGTGGTGGTGACCTTGCTGGTGTTGGCGTTGCTTGGCAGTTGGCAGCAGCCCCAGACCCAGAATGTTTTGCAACTGCGGGCGGTGGAGTTGCAATTGCAGGCCAGTGTCTGGCGGGGTAAAGAGAAATTCTCCCAATGGTTTGGCCCATCCACCCTGGCGCAGGCCGAACAGGTCTATCGGCGGCAACAGGAATTGGGGCCAAAGGCGCTGCTGACCCCGGCGCAGGCCGAACAGGGGTTGTGGCTGGCGGTGCGGTTGGGGGTGATTCAGGCGGCGCGGGGAGAGGTGGCCCAGGCGCAAAGGACGTGGCAGGCGGTGCAACAACAGCAACCCCCGGCATCCCTACGGCAGACGGTGCAGGTGTTGCAGGGGCTGTGGGGAGAACCGCCGCTGATTTACCCGGAAGCAGAACCCTTGCTGGCAGAGCATTTGTCGGGGTGGTTTGAACAGGTGGCTTTACTGCGTTTGTACCGCTTGCAACAGCGGCAGGCCGAAGAGGTGGCCCTGCTGGCAGAGCAACAGAAATTGGCGGCAGAGGCCGTCAATCGCCTGGTGCTGTTGGTGGGGTTTCCCTTGTTGGGGGGCACCGTGGGCACGTTGATTGCGATCGCCTTGGGGATGCGATGGCTGATGGGGGGGCGTCCGTCGCTGTGGGGACGGGCAGAACTGCTGGGGTGGTCGGTGCCCTGGGGGCTGGAGGTGGTGATGCAGGTGATGGTGCTGTGGTTTGCGGCGTTTTTTGGGCTGGGGCAGGTGGGGGTGCCGCTACTGGTGCATTGGTTG